>JAGVLI010000584.1 GCA_020054355.1 Planctomycetales bacterium
AAGCCACACCGCCCGCACCGGCGAGCGGCGGGCGTAAGCCCGCTGTTCAAGCGCCGGCCGCGCAACCGCCCATTCCACTTGTGCCGGAGCGTCAGCCGCCTGTTCGTACTTCCATCGCCGTTCCTCCAACAACGACGACCAAACCTATGCAGCCCGAGCCATCCGCTTCCGTTCCGTTCCAGCAGCAGGCTTTGCGGGCCACGCAGGACAACTTGCAGGCCCTGCAGAAGCTTGGCGAGCAAACCGCCAAACTGCACGGCCAGTTCCTGGACAACCAGAACCGTGCCCTGTTGGCGTTTCAATCCTTGCTGGAGCAGCAGCAACGCTGGTTCCAGGGGACGCTGAGCGCGGTCCCCGCGCCGCCGCTCGCGGCTTTGCAAGCACCGCCGCCTGCGCCACCGCTTCCGGTTTTGCAACCGCCGGTCGCCGAAACGCCGCCGCCGGTAATTCCTGCTAAACCGCCAGCGGTGGCAGCGCCGCCAGCGGCCGCGACGCGCAGCGCCGACATTCTGCTGGCCATCGTCGCCGACAAGACCGGCTATCCCGCCGAGATGCTCGGTCTCGACATGGAACTCGACGCCGACCTGGGCATCGATTCCATCAAGCGCGTCGAAATCTTCTCCGCCGTCCAGGAGAAGCTGCCCGAGGCACCGGCCATCAAGCCGGAACACCTGGGCACCCTCCGCACTTTGCGGAGCGTCGTCGAGTTCCTGGGGGCGGCCACGCCGCCGCTCGCGGCCACGCCGCCGCTTGCGGCTTCGCAGGCCCCTGCTAAACCGCAAGCGGCTGTCGTTCCCGATCCGCCGGTGGTCAATCGCAGCGCTGAGATTTTGCTCGCCGTCGTCGCCGACAAGACTGGCTATCCAGCGGAAATGCTCGGCCTCGACATGGAACTCGACGCCGACTTGGGCATCGATTCCATCAAGCGCGTCGAAATCTTCTCCGCCGTCCAGGAGAAGCTGCCCGAAGCGCCGGTCGTCAAGCCGGAACATTTGGGCACGCTGCGGACCCTGCGGAGCGTCGTTGAATTTCTGGGTGGGTCGGAGGACGTTGCGCCGCCACCTGCTGAACCGCAAGCGGCCATCGCGATGCCCCAAGCGGCGTCCGCTGGTTTTATTCCGACGACCAGCACCCTCAAACGCTACGTCCTGGAAGCGGCCGCGCTCGACCCGGCCGTGAAACGGCCGGCACTCGGCCTCTCGGCGACTGGCGAAATCTGGATCACCGAGGACGATGCCGGCCTGGCGCAGCGACTGGCTGCCCGGTTGAGCCTCACTGGCCAGCGGCCGCGCATCGTCCGCTGGAACGAAACGGCGGCGCTGTCCCGGCCTGCGTCTTTGGCAGGGCTGGTCGTGATCGCGCCGAAGGCTGCCGATGATGACTTCCTCCTGCGCGCCTTCGAGTTGTTGCAACTGGCCGGGCCGGGACTGCGGCAAGCGGGCAAAGCGGGCGGCGCGGTATTCGTCACCGTGTCTCGACTCGACGGGGCCTTCGGTTTGACCGCTGCGCCATTGACGCAGCCGCTATCCGGCGGCCTGGCGGGACTGAGCAAGACGGCAGCGCACGAATGGCCCGAAGTCCACTGCAAGGCGCTCGACCTGGCGGAAAACTTTCCAGACCTCGACGAAGCCGCGCTGGCCATCGCGGATGAACTGCTGGCCAGCGGGCCGGATGAAGTGGGCATCGCGGCGGCGGGCCGCTGTACCTTGCAACTCACCGAACGGCCGCTGGCGGCCAACGACTGGCAAGCACCGCTGCAACGCGGTGACGTGCTGCTCGTCTCTGGCGGCGCGCGCGGCGTGACAGCGGAGTGTTGCGTGGCACTGGGCAAAGCTCTGGCCCCAACGCTGGTATTACTGGGCCGCAGTCCGCTGCCCCAGCCGGAAACCGAATCGCTGGCCAAGCTCACCACGGAAGCCGAGATCAAGCGCGCCCTGCTGGCGATGAGCCACAAGGCGTCGCCGCGCGAGATCGGCGAGCAGTATCGCGCCCTGCTGGCCAACCGCGAAATCCTGGACAATCTCGACCGCATCCGGGCCACAGGCGCGAAAGTCGAGTATCGCAACGTGGACATTCGCGATGCCGCCGCCGTGCGAGCCGTCGTCGACGAAATCCGCGCGAAGTTCGGCCCGGTGCGCGGTCTGGTGCATGGCGCGGGCGTGCTGGCCGACCGCCGCATTGAAGACAAGACCCGCGAGCAGTTCCAGAACGTCTACGGCACCAAGGTCCAGGGCCTGCGCCATTTGCTCGCGGCCCTGGAAGCCGATGAGCTGAAAGTGCTGGCCCTGTTTTCTTCATCCACGGGGCGCTTCGGGCGCACCGGGCAGGTGGACTACGCGGTGGCCAATGAAGTGCTGAACAAGCTGGCCCAGCAGGAAGCCCGCCAGCGGCCGGGCTGCCGGGTGGCGTCACTCAACTGGGGACCGTGGGACGGCGGGATGGTGACGCCGGCCCTGAAAGCGGTCTTCGAGGAAGAGGGCGTCGGCGTGATCCCGCTGGCAGCGGGTGCCGATCTGCTGGTCCATACGCTCGGCTCCCAGGACCAGGCTGTCGAAGTGGTCGTGCTCGGCGGCGGCTCGTTGCCGGTGCGGTCGCAGCCGGTGGCAGCCTCCGGGACTGTTCTCTCCTCCGCCTTCGAGCGGGAAATCAGCCTGGAGTTGATGCCGGTGCTGCGCTCGCACGTCGTCGGCGGCCGGGCGGTGCTGCCGATGGCCCTGTCGGTGGAATGGCTGGCTCATGCCGCGCTGCACGGCAATCCCGGCTTGTTATTCCACGGCTTCGACGAACTGCGCATCCTGAAAGGCGTGCGCCTGAGCGAAGGCCAGAGCTATCGGCTGAAAGCACTGGCTGGCAAGGTGAGCAAGCACGACGGCATGTTCACGCTGCCCGTCGAACTGCACGCGACCGGCGGCGATGGCCGCACTTTTCCGCACGCCCGCGCCAACCTCATTCTGGTCAGCAAGCTGCCCAAGCCCGCGTTGACGCCGCCGGTGTTGCCCGCCCAAGCCTACGAGCGCGACGTGGAAGAAGTCTATCGCGACCTGCTGTTCCACGGCCCGGACTTGCAAGGCATCCAGGCAGTGGAGAGCTTCTCGGCGGAGGGGATCATCGCCCGCATGGCAGCAGCGCCGACTCCGGCGACCTGGCTGAAGCAACCGTTGCGCAGCAACTGGTTGGCCGATCCCCTGGCGCTCGATTCGGCCTTCCAGCTGCTCTGCTTCTGGACCTACGAAACCCAGGGCGCCTACTCGCTGCCAGCGCACGCGGGCGGTTATCGGCAATTCCGCCGTTCGTTTCCGGCCGATGGCGTCCGCGTCCTGGCTCATGTGAAACAGGCCAACGGGCATCGAGCCATCGTCGATTACTGGTTCGTGGACCGCGCGGATGAAGTGGTTGCCTACATGAACGACTACGAATGCGTGATTGACGCCTCGCTGAACCAGGCGTTTCGCCGCAACCAGTTGACGGCGGATGCGCTGCCCTCACGATAGTAGCCCGCCGCTCCGCGGCGGACCGCGGCGCAGCCGCGGCATCCAACCGGCGGCGAGTTGTGCAGCAATTCGCAAATAAACTGTTGGTTCGTTACCCAGGAGAATTCTCGGAGTTGCGGATAGTCAACTCGCTCCTTGCTCAGGAAAAATCGGCAAGACGAGGGCGCTGGCCGCGGCTGCGCCGCGGTCCGCCGCGGAGCGGCGGGCTACTTTATCGGAACACCGCATGAATCCATCCGAGCGGATCGCCATTGTCGGCATCGGCGGGATATTTTCCCAGTCGCCGACCCTGGCGCGCTTCTGGGCAAATGTCCGCAATGGCGTGGACACCGCTCGAGAAGTGCCCGCTGGCCGCTGGCTGCTGAATCCCACCGACGCCTACGATCCCGCCGTCGGAAAGCCGGATCGCGTCTATTCGCGCCGCGGTTGCTTCGTCGATCCGTTGCCCTTGGAGCTTGACGGCCTCGACATCGATCCCGCGCTGGCCGCCCGGCTCGATCCGCTCTTTCACCTGGCGCTGCACGCCGGCCGGCAAGCCTGGCTGGATGGCATCACGCGCGGACTGGACCGCCGGCGCGTCGGCGTTATCCTGGGCAACCTCGCCCTGCCGACGGATGCGTCATCGGCCCTGGCCCGGGAAATCCTGGGTGAAGCGTTCGCGGAAAGAGTGCTGGTAGGACAACAGCGGGCTGATGACCGCCGCTCGCCCGAAGCGCAGACGGAGCCGCTCAATCGCTATGTGACCGGGCTGCCCGCTGGCGTGCTGGCGCGGGCACTGGGGTTAGGTGGTGGCGGCTTCACCCTGGATGCCGCCTGCGCTTCATCGCTCTACGCGCTCAAGCTGGCCGTCGATGAATTGCAGGCGGGCCGGGCCGATGCGATGCTCACCGGCGGCATCTCCCGGCCGGATTGCCTGTACACGCAGATGGGTTTTAGCCAGCTACATGCCCTGTCGCCGACGGGCCGCTGTTCGCCCTTCGACGCGGCGGCTGATGGCCTGGTCGTCGGCGAAGGGGCTGGCATCCTGCTGCTCAAACGCCTGAGCGATGCCCTGCGCGACGGCGACCGCATTCATGCCGTCATTGCGGGCATCGGCCTGTCCAACGACATCCAGGGCAAGCTGCTGGCCCCGAGCAGTGAAGGCCAGCTGCGGGCCATGCGGGCGGCTTATCAGCAGGCGGGCTGGTCGCCCCAGGACGTGGAACTGATCGAATGCCATGCGACCGGCACCCCGGTCGGCGATGCGGTCGAGTTCGCCAGCCTGCGCACGCTCTGGGGCGGCAGCGGCTGGAAACCGGGGCAGTGCGTGCTTGGCTCCGTCAAATCCAATATCGGACATACGTTGACGGCTGCCGGCTCGGCGGCACTGCTCAAGACGATCTTCGCCTTTCAGCAACGCATCCTGCCGCCGACCGCGAACTTCGCCACACCGTCCGCGCAGCTCGATTACCGCGAAGGACCGTTCCGGGTGCTGGGCCAGCCGCAGC
>JAGVLI010000320.1 GCA_020054355.1 Planctomycetales bacterium
CAGCTTGGCCATCTCCTCGCGCGGCACGTTGTCGCCGCGCTCGTCGGCCACACTGTAGCCCTTCTTCAGCGTCTCGAGCGCCTCGTCCTTGCGTTCCAGCTGCACGAGCGTGCTGCCCAGCAGCTGGTACACCTTGGAAAACTGCGGACTCAGCTCCAGCGTGCGCCGAAACGACTGCACTGCCTCTTCGAGTTGCTTGTCTTCCATCAGCAGCTGGCCCAGGCGAAAGTGCCCCAACTCGTTGTCGGGGTCGTCGCTGGCCATTTTGCGAAACTGGGCGATCCGCTCCGAAAGCTGACTCATATCAGAAAGCTCCTGGGCAGGCCCGTAGGGGCCGCTGTGCGGACCATTCGCGTCTCACGATCCGCACAGCGGCCCCTACGGCTGACACCGATTCCTTACTTGTCCGTGTTCGGCAGCACCGTCAGCGGGAACTTCACCGGAGCGGCCTTGGCGCCCGCGATCTTATCGACGGCATTCAGTTCCACCGAGAACTTGCCCGGCCGGTTCAGCGCCACGACGAAACCCATCGGGAAGCCGCGCGCATTCTCGGCCACGTCCTTGTTGACCACGCCGGTGCCCGGCTTGTCCAGCACCGGCTTGCCCTTGTCGTCCAGGATGCGCAGCTCGACCTCCATGTGCGGCTGCTTCTTGGTCTTGTCGCGGGCGAAGCCGACCGCCACGAAGTTGACGTGCAGGAACTGCCCCGGCACGCCGACCATCGGCGCGGGCATCCGCCCTTCCTGGTCGTAGCTGGTGCTCAGGCGAACCAAGCCGAAGCCCAGCTTTTCCACCTGGAACTTGCGTTCGAGCGTGGCGGAGGTCTTGCCGGTGCGGTCCGACACGGCGACTTTCAGGGTGTATTCGCCCGGAGGGAAGTCGGTGCCGGTATCGACGCGGGCGAAGACGGGCAGCTTGGTGCCGCCGAGCGAATTCTCGGTGACGAGCGGCTGGTCCTTGTTCTCGTCCTCCTTGAAGATGGTCTTGCCGGCGGAGTCCTTGACTTCCAGGCCCATGCCGTAGACCACCTTGCCGTTGGGATCGACCTTGACGCCGTCCATGTCAAAGGCCAGCCAGAAGACGTCGCCGGGCAGGATCTTGCTGTCCGGACGCGGCGCTCCGAGCACGCCAAAGGTCGGGCGAACGTTGGTCAAATCCAGTTTCCCGGTCTGCGCAAGTGCCAGGCTCAGGGGCAGCAAGCACAGGGCCGCGACCAAGGCGATCATTCGGTGCATGGGTGCAAGTTCCTCGTGACCGTGACGGAATTGGCGACCGCGGAAACCGGCTTCCGCAGGTTCGCTGTTATTGTGGCGACTTGCCTTGGCCTTCGCCAGTGGTGACACGTACAATTCCTGCCAATACCACCATCACGCATCGTTTAGCCGCGAGCCGGAGGCGAGCGCTTCCGTCGCAGCGCTCGCCTCCGGCTCGCGGCTAAACTGAACCAAGGAGTTCCATCGAATGGCCGCCAAGTCGAAATCGTACCGCTTCACCTTCGGCCCCTGGAACATCAGCACCGGCCGCGACCCGTTCGGCCCGGAAGTGCGCAAGGAAGTGGCCTTCGCCGCCAAGATCCGCGAGTACAAGAAACTCGGCTTCGACGGCGTCCAGTTCCACGACGACGATGCCGTGCCCGACCTCGACCAGCTCGACGCCGCCGGCATCGACAAGGCCGCCGCCAAGATGAAGAAGATGCTCGACGGCGAAGGACTCTTCTGCGAGTTCGTCGCCCCGCGCCTCTGGGAGCACTCCAAGACCGTGGACGGCGGCTACACGTCCAACAGCGCCGCCGAGCGCAAATACGCGCTCGAACGCTCGAAGAAGGCCATCGACATCGCCCGCGCCCTGGACTGCAAGGACATCGTCCTCTGGCTGGCCCGCGAAGGCACTTACATTCGCGAAGCCAAGGACCCCATCGGTGCCGTGCAGCGCATCCTCGACGCCGTCAACGCCATGCTGGAGTACAGCAAGTCGATCCGCATCCTCGGCGAAATGAAGCCGAACGAGCCGATGGACCAGGCGTACATGCCGACGGTCGGCCATTTCCTGGCGCTCTGCTATCGGACCAGCGAGCCATCGCGCGTCGGCGTGCTGATCGAATCCGCCCACTCCATCCTCGCCGGCCTCGACCCGTCGGACGACATGGCCTGCGCCCTCTGGCACGGCAAGCTCTGGAGCGTCCACCTGAACGACCAGAACGGCCTGAAGTACGACCAGGACAAATCGTTCGGCTCGGTCGATCTGCGGCGAGCCTTCAACACCGTCTGGGTGCTGGAACGGGCCGGCTACGACGGCTGCATCGGCCTGGACGTGAAGGCGATGCGGACCACCAAGCCCGGCGACCAGACCCGCCATCTGCTCAACAGCAAGGAATTCTTCCTGAAACTGGTGGACCTGGCCCGCAGCGTCGATGAGAAGCAAGTGGAAGCCTTCCGCGCCGAGCGCGACTACGAGGGGCTGGAGCGCTACATCGTGCTGAAGTTGCTGGGGAAGTGAGTTGCCGGGAACCACCCCTCCGGGCCAGGCCAATTCGTTTGGCCCGGAGGGGGTGGTTTTGCCAATGAAATTGACCATGAGCCAAATGGGTTCACCGCTGCCGGCTGCTCTTGCTTCATCGCACCGCCGTTGTGGACAACGAGATTCTCGTGGTGAATGTCCATGCACCCTGACCCATTGAAATCACCCAAGAAGCCCGTGAACGCCGAGCGGCCATTTCCTCGGCGCTGCGGCCAATGCGGTCAAGAGAAGGTCTTCTTGACGACCATCCGCTACGAGGCGGAAGTTCGCCATGACGGCCGTATGCACACGTTCGCGATCCCCGATCTGCAAATTCCAGTCTGCCAGGATTGCGGCGCGAAGGTGTTTACCGAGAAGGTCGATGACCAGATCACGGCCGCTTTAGCTGGCTCTTTGCGGCTTCGAGGGTTACATACGCCATGATTTCGTCCTCCGGACGAACCGGGCTATGGCACTTCCATCAGCAGGCCCCGCTACTCCGATGGCTTCTTGCGCCGCCGCGACTTCTTGGGTTCTTCCTGCCGCGCTGTGTCAGCCGAATCCGGCGGCAACTGCCCTTGCACCCGTCGCGATTCATCCAGCAGACGGTCGAAATCGCTGGCCGGCTGCCTGGCGGCTAGCGCCCGCTGCTCGGCCTCGTACTTCGTGAACTCCCGATGGGCATGGTCCATCGCGGCGTCATGCGACACCGTGCCCTTGTGGGGCAGGACTTGGCGTTCGTTGAACGTCAAGAAATCATCGAGCTTGTTCGCCCAGTCACACATGTGCATCGGCTTCTTCCGCCGGGCCTGGTCCTCGGCGTAGTCCAGGTACATCGTTACGACTCGGTTCAGCTCGGTGATTTCTTCCTGGCTGAGAAAATTCTTGGCCACCTCAACGTCCTGCCTGCGGATTGGTCCTTTGGGAGAGTTCTTCCAGGTGGTCAGTCCCATGTGCGTTTTACCGGCGTCCGCCCGCTCGCGGATCACCTCGGCCGCTGTCCGGCCGTGGCAAGCCCAATGCAATTTGTTCTGCACCGCTTTGAAAAAAGTCTGGGTGATCTCGGCCTTCGCGTCGTAGTCGATGCTGGTGGCGTAAATGTCGGTGATCTTCTGGTAAAACAGCCGCTCCGATGC
This sequence comes from Planctomycetales bacterium, assembly GCA_020054355.1. GTDB lineage: Bacteria > Planctomycetota > Planctomycetia > Gemmatales > Gemmataceae > JAGVLI01. Next base: position 3,633 of record JAGVLI010000320.1, read on the forward strand.
GCGGATGTCGCGGATGCGTTCGAGCAGTTCGTCGAAGTAGCCTTCGCCGAGAGTCCGGCCCGCTTTGATGCGCTCGTCGTCCAGCACGAACCCTTTTACCAGCAGGTCGCGGAGCTGGACCGTTGCCCATTGCCGGAACTGGGTGCCCTGCGGCGACCGGACCCGGTAGCCGACTGCCAGCACGACATCGAGACTGTAGTGCTTCATCAGCCGTTGCACCTGTCGGTTCCCCTCCGCTCGAACTTGTAAGTATTTCTTACAAGTTGCCTCCTCGCTCAATTCCCCTTCCTCGTAGATGGTTGCAATATGGATGGTGATATTCTGCGGCGTCGTCTGAAACAGTTCAGCCATTGCCGCTTGCGTCAGCCAGACCGTCTGTCCATCCAGTCGGACCTGGAGGTTCAACCCGCCGTCGCGATAGATCAGCAGTTGTCCGCCAGGGTCGGGTTGTGGGGCGGACGGGTCCATTGGCGCGCTCATCGGCTTCCTTTCGCCGGGAGAAGTTTTTCCGTATGCCAAGCTAGCAGAATCCGAGGGGCTGCGCCAGCTTGGATGGAGAGAAAATCCGACTCACTGCAGCCTCTCTCCGCGAGAACGCCACCCGGTCGTCAGCCCCTGCCAGTGCGGGACCGCCAGAGGACCACCAGCCCTTTCGTTCTTTTCTCCTCGTCAATCCTCGGCTGCCCGTGGTAGACTCTTCCTTACCCAGGGCAATTGCATCACTGGACCCATGAAAAAGCCTACCGCAGCTTCGCGCCCAGCACTTGTTCCAGGTAGTCGTTGTCCCAGCCGGCTTGCTTGCG
>JAGVLI010000834.1 GCA_020054355.1 Planctomycetales bacterium
GCGCATCCTCGAGCATCTCGCCGCCGCCCCCGAGGGCCTGTCGCTTGCCGCCCTGAGCACCCGGCTGGAATCACCCAAGAGCAGCCTGCTCGGTCTGCTGCGGCCGATGTGCAGCTTTCGCTACATCGTCCACAGCGATGGCCGCTATCTGCTGGGGCCCGGCGCGTACAGGCTGGGCGCTTCCGTCATTCCAACGTTGTCGGTTGCCCGCATTGCGGTGCCGATCATGCGCGAGCTGGTCGAACGCAGCGGCGAGACGGTGCTGGTCGCCACGATGGATGCGGACGCGGGCAAGGCGGTGTACGTCGAGAAAATCGAAAGCTCGCACTCGATCCGCTACACCGTCGCCCTCGGGACAACCCGGCCGCTGTACTGCTCGGCCGCCGGCCGCGTCCTGCTGGCCTTCGCTGATCCCGCCTTCATCTCCCGCTATCTCAGGCGCGCTCCGTTCCCCGCGCTGACGCAGCAGACGCTGACCGGCGCAGCCCAGCTTCGCCGCCTGCTGCCCGAGATCCGGGAGCAGAAGCTGGCCATCACGGTCGGTGAGGTGTCCGCGGACGTGGCGGGATTCGCAGCGCCGATCTTCGACCGCGATCGCCGCGTTGCTGCGGCCCTGACCATGGCGGCCCCTGTCAGCCGCACCTTGGCCCATCCGCAGGATTACGCAACCCTGATCCGGGAAGCAGCCGACAGCATTTCCTTCGGACTGGGGCATCCGGGCGCCGCACTGCATCCGCCGCCCATCCCCGAGGCAAGGCGAACAGTGCGGAGCACAGTCGAAGAAAAATCCCGAAGCCAGCGCGCGGCTGCCTGAACCAGCGCGAATTGACTACCGATCAAACGTTTGTTATGTTCCCACGGAAGCGATCACCATGAACTACGAAACCATCCTCGTCGACACCCGGGACGGCGTCACCACCGTCACCATGAACCGCCCGCAGCGGATGAATGCCTTGACGGGGCAGATGATCAAAGAAATCGTCGCGGTGCTCGAGGGCACGAAGCAGTCCACGGACACGCGTGTCATCGTTCTGACAGGGGCCGGGAAGGGGTTCTGTGGCGGAGCGGACCTGAAAGATCCCAAAGGGCCCGGCGGGCTGCTGCCTGACAACACTCCGGAATCGAAGCGCCAGGGATTGCGCCTGGGCATCTACCCGCTGATCCTCGGAATCCGCAACTGCGATGTACCCGTCATCGCCATGATGAACGGCGACGCCGCCGCGGGAGGCTGCGATCTGGCCCTCACCTGCGACATCCGCATCGGCTCGGAGCGGGCGCGCTTCATGGAATCATTCGCCCGCATCGGCCTGTTTCCGGGCACCGGCGGCTGCTGGTTCCTGCCCCGCATGGTCGGCACGTCCAAGGCTGCCGAGATGATCTTCACGGGAGATCCAATCGGCGCCGAGGAAGCTTATCAGCGGGGGTTGCTCAGCCAGCTGGTGCCGCACGAGCAACTGCATGAACGCACCATGACGCTGGCCAGGCGGATCGCCGCAGGGCCACCGGTGGCGATCCGCCTGGCCAAGATGGTGATGCAGCGAAGCATGGATGCGAGCCTGGAGACGTCGCTGGAGCTGGCAGCCGCCAGTGAATCCATCACGCTGACGTCCGAGGACCACCGGGAAGGGCTGGCGGCCTTTCTCGAAAAGCGGCAAGCCACCTTCCGCGGCCGCTGAGGGCTTCCGCCAGCACGAGGAACCGGCTTGAGCGGGCCACTGCACGGCGTCCGGATCATCGACATCACCAGCGCGATGATGGGTCCATCCGCGACCCAGATTCTCGGCGACCTGGGGGCCGAGATCATCAAGGTCGAGCCGCCCGGCGGGGATTCGGTTCGAGGCACCGGGCCGGCACGGCACCCGGGGATGAGCGCCCTGTTCCTTGGCGCGAACCGCAACAAGCGCAGCATCGTGCTGGACCTCAAGCAGGCTGCGGGCCGCGAAGTCCTCCTGAAGCTGGCCGAAGCCGCGGATGTGCTCGTCTACAACGTGCGGCCCCGAGCCATGGCCCGGCTGCGGCTCACGTATGCCGATGTGGCGGCTGTCAACCCGCGCATCATCTACTGCGGGGCGTATGGCTACCGCCAGGATGGCCCCTATGCCGCCAAGTCTGCCTACGACGATCTGATCCAGGGCGCGGTGGGCCTTCCGTCGCTGTACGCGCGGCACGGCGGGGAGCCCCGCTACGTGCCGTCGGCGATCGTCGATCGATCCATGGGTCTGACCATTGTCTACACGGTCAACGCCGCCCTTTTCTACCGCGAGCGCAGCGGCAGGGGCCAGGCCGTCGACGTGCCAATGTTCGAAACGATGACCGAGATCCTGCTGTCCGATCATCTGTATGGGAAAACCTTCGAACCGGCTCTCGGAGACATGGGCTATACGCGCATGCTTTCACCGGAGCGGCGACCGTTTCCGACACTCGATGGCCACATCTGCGTCATGCCCTACGTCGACAAGGACTGGCACAAGACGTTCGAGCTGATCGGCCGCGAGGATCTGAAGACCGACCCCCGCTTTGCGGATGTCGCGCAGCGCACCCGAAACATTGTCGAGCTGTACCGCCTGCTGGCGCAAGGGCTGCTCCTGCGCACGACGGAAGAATGGGTCCGGACCTTTGATGAGGCCGACATCCCGGCAATGCGGCTGCATACGCCCGAAAGCCTGCTGCAAGACCCGCATCTGAACGAAATCGGATTTTTCGGCTTCGCCGAGCATCCTTCCGAAGGCACCCTTCGCACGATGGCGGTGCCCAGCCGGTGGAGCGAATCGCCGCCGGACGTGAGAAGGCTGGCGCCGCGGCTGGGCGAACACAGCGTCGAAGTCCTTCGCGAAGCCGGCTATGCCGACAGCGTCATCACCGATCTGCTTCAACGAGGCGTCACCAGCGAAGCGACCGAGACCGACCATCGATGAAGTTCGAGCGAGAACCCGTTTTCAAGGAGCAATGACCATGGATTTTTCATTTTCCGCCGACCAGGAAGGCATTCGCGAGGCCGTCTTCAAACTCTGCGCCAAGTTCGGTGACGACTACTGGCTGCGCAAGGACAGGGAGGGTGGCTTTCCACTGGATTTTCACAAGGCGTTCGCCGATGCAGGCTGGCTGGGCATTGCAATGCCGCAGGAATATGGCGGGTCGGGGCTGGGCATCACCGAAGCGGCGATCATGATGCAGGCCGTCACCGAATCAGGCGCCGGCGTCAGCGGCGGCTCCGCGCTCCACATGAACATTTTCGGCCTCAATCCCGTGGTGGTCTTCGGCAGCCATGAGCAGAAAAACCGCATGCTTCCGCCGCTGATCCAGGGCAAGGAGAAAGCATGTTTCGGGGTCACGGAGCCCAACACCGGGCTCAATACCCTCCAGCTCAAGACCAAGGCGGTGCGTCGGGGCGACCGCTACGTCGTCAATGGCCAGAAGGTGTGGATCTCGACGGCGCAGGTGTCCGACAAGATCCTCCTGCTCACGCGCACACAGGAGGTGGAGGAAGTCGCCAAGAAGAACCTCGGCCTGACGCTGTTCTACACGAACCTCGACCGCAAGCACGTCGAAATCCGGGAAATCGAGAAGATGGGCCGCAAGGCCGTCGACTCCAACCAGCTGTTCATCGAGAACCTGGAGATCCCGGTGGAAGACCGCATCGGCGAGGAAGGCCGGGGCTTCGAATACATCCTCCACGGCATGAACCCGGAACGGGTGCTCGTCGGGGCCGAAGCGGTCGGTGTGGGTCGCGCTGCCCTCAAGCGCGCGGTCCAGTATGCCAAGGAGCGCGTCGTCTTCGATCGGCCCATCGGCATGAACCAGGGCGTTCAGCATCCGCTGGCGGAAGCGTGGATGGAGCTGGAAGCAGCCAACCTGATGACCTTCAAGGCTGCCACGCTTTATGACCAGGGCAAGCCCTGCGGCGCCGAAGCGAATGCCGCGAAATACCTGGCCGCCGAGGCCGGCTTCAAGGCCACGCAGACAGCGGTGCTGACCCACGGGGGCTTCGGCTACGCCAAGGAATACCACGTCGAGAGGCTGTTCCGCGAATCGATGCTGTTTCGCATCGCCCCGATCAGCCGCGAACTCGTCAAGTGCTTCATCGCGGAAAAAGTCCTGGGGCTGCCCAAGTCTTACTGATCGCGCTGTCCCTCGCCTCGCGCCCTGTGAGCCAGGCCCGGGCCTGGCTCACAGGGCGCG
>JAGVLI010000909.1 GCA_020054355.1 Planctomycetales bacterium
CATCAGGTCGTTCAATTCTTCAATCCGCAGCATGCGAATATCGCGCACGGACGCTGCGAACCAGGGAAGCCTCGTTGACAGATCGATCACCGCCACCATGACCGTCGCTGCCGTGACCGCCGAGTCGCCGAAGTAAACGCTGCCCTGCTGCCACTGAAACTGATGGCCTTCCAGGATGCGCCGAATCTCGAGGTAGGCATTGTTGTACGGGTCGCCGTAGTGAATGCGAAGCTGCTCGATGTCCATTTCGAAGGCGATGGCGTACACGACTTCCTCCCGCTTGAAGGACGGCGGCATGCCTCCGCGTATCGGGGTAGAGCGAGTTTCTCGAACTGTCGTTATCGCCATAGCGCCGCCCTCACCTGCGGATTTCGACCACTGTCGGTTCGCTGATAATAGTCTGTCGAATATCGCGAATTATTGCAAGGCGGCGGAATGAAGTGGTCGCATTCTGGACAGAGGCAGCGTCTGGGGCGGACGCGCATTTCTCAGCTACGACGCTTCCGCAAGTGAAAATGCTGGAAGATTGAAACAGCCAACGCCACTTGCGGCTCCAATTCAATTGGTGCGTCCACTTGTACTTGCATGACTTCTGTACCGCGATCAACGGCGAGCCGGAACCGCACTTGGTGGTTGCCGCCGAACTCGTAGCTGCACCATCGAAGAAGGTCGCCGTCCGTTTCGAGCAGATCGGTTCTTATCGCTTGCCAATCGTCATCGTCTATCGAATAACTGACGACCCAGCTGAGCGTCGTGAGAAACGGCTCCAAATTGTCTTGCAGAATCCAACTGGCAACCATATCGCACCAGCTCGCCGAACTGTTTTGTCTGTCCCGCGCAGACTGATATAAATCCAGCGCAGGATCGACAAAAAAGTTGACCGCCTCAGCCCGCCGCCACCGGTGCGGCAGGCCCCGGCTCAACCGGCTCTGGATCGGCCGTCACCACGACCACGCCGTCGCTGGTCAGGGCCAGCGTATGCTCGACGTGAGCGCTGGGCAGGCCGTCCTTGGTGACGACGGTCCAGTGGTCGCCGAGCGTAATGGTGTCGGCCTTGCCCATGTTGACCATTGGCTCGACGGCGAGGACCAGCCCTTCAACCAGGCGGAAGTCGTGCTTCTTCAGTTCCTTGCTGACGAAGTTGGGCACCTGCGGGTTCTCGTGCATCACCCGGCCGATGCCGTGGCCGACGTACTGCTCGACCACGCTGAAGCCCGCGCCTTCGGCGTGCCGTTGCATCTTCCAGGCGACCTCGGACCAGAAACGGCACTTGCCCATCTCGACGGTGGCGATCTTCAGGACTTCCAGGGCCACACGCACCAGCCGTTGCCGTTCGGCGCTGGCGTTGCCCACGGGGATGGTGATGGCGGCGTCGGCGCACCAGCCGTTGAGCTTGCAGGCGGTGTCGATCTTCAGCAGGTCGCCGTCGCGGATTTCGCGCGGGCCGGGGATGCCATGCACCACTTGCTCGTTGATCGAAATGCAGGTCACGGCGGGGAAGGGCACTTTCGGGCCGGGGTAGCCCTTGAAAAGGGGAGTCGCCCCGTGGCGGGCGTAGAGGGCTTCCACGGCCCGGTCGATCTCGATGGTGCGGGTGCCGGGCTTGGCCAGGCTGCGGCAGATGCGCAGCGCCTCGGCCACCAGCTTGCCGGATTCCCGCATCAGGCCGATTTCGCGCTTCGATTTCAGTTCCGGCAGCTGCAGCTTGCGCAACAAAGCGGTTCCCCCTCTCCTCTAACGGATCGCCTCCAAGATGGCTCCGTAGATCGCTTCGATGTCGCCCTGGGCCTGAATTTCTTTCTCCAGCCCCTGCTTCAGGTAGTAAGGCTTCAGTTCCAGGGTCATGCTCCGGTAGTCCTTCAAGCGCTTGCGAATCTTGTCTTCCCGGTCGTCGGCGCGCATCACCAAGTTCTCGCCGCAGAGGTCGCACTTGCCCGGCACCTTTGGCGGATTGCTGACAACGTGATACGGCGTCTGGTCCTTGGGGCAGATGCGCCGGCCGCTGCCGCGCCGGACGATCTCTTCATCTTCCACGTTCAGGAAGACGACTGCGTCGATCTTCAGGCTCAGTTCCTTCAGCAGGGAGTCCAGCGCGGCGGCTTGTTCGGCGGTGCGCGGATAGCCGTCGAGCACGAACTGCGGCGGCGGGTCGGCGCGGAAACGCTCGGCCACCACTTCGTTGACCAGGGCGTCCGGCACCAGCTGGCCGCCCTCGACGTAGGACTTGGCCTTCTTGCCGGCGGGCGTGCCCTGAGCAATGGCGGTGCGGAAAATGTCGCCGGTGGCGATGTGTTGCAGGCCGAGGCGTTCACACAGGAGTTTCGCCTGGGTGCCCTTGCCGCTGCCCGGTGGACCGATGAGGATCAAGCGCATGGCCGGCATCCTGGGGTGAGCAATCGCCCGCTGGGTACTCGGATTATTCTCGGCAACGACACAGCGCCTTGCAAGGGGATGTTATCGGAAGCGCGAAGGGCGTCCGCCGCTGTCGAGTGTGCCGGCCAACCGGCATTTTCAACAGCGGCGAACGCCCCTCCGTGCGGCCGCGGACCGCAAGGTCAATCCTCGGTCAGCCCCGGATAGTTGCGCATCACCAGGTGGCTGTTGATTTTCTGCACCAGGTCCAGGGCCACGCTGATGACGATCAGCAGGCCGGTGCCGCCGTAGAAGCTCGCCACCTGATAGGGAATTTCCATGCCGGCCTGGATGACGCTGGGGATGACGGCCACCACCGCGAGGAAGGCCGCCCCGACGTAGGTGATGCGCATCATCACCCGTTCGAGATAGTCGGCGGTGCGCTTGCCCGGCCGGTAGCCGGGAATGAAGCTGCCGTAATCCTTGAGGTTGTTCGCCATGTCCTTCGGATTGAAGACGATCGAGGTCCAGAAGTAGCAGAAGAAGTAAATCAGCACGATGTAGAAGACGTTGTAGATGTAGCCTTGACGGGCGAAGGCGTCGGACATGTATTGCAGCACGTTGCTGCCGGACCAGTCGGCCAGCGATTTGAACACCAGGAGGGGGAGCATGAGCAGGCTGCTGGCGAAGATCACCGGCATGACGCCCGCCTGATTGACGCGCAAGGGCAGGAACTGGCGGGTGCCGCCGTAGACGCGCCGGCCGCGAACGTGCTTGGCCGACTGCGTGGGAATCCGCCGCTGGGCCTTGGTGATGGCGATGACGCCCACCACCACGCCGACGAAGAGGGCGATCAGGACCAGCAGTTTCTCGAAGCTGATGTCCGCGCCGCCGGAGCCGCCCAGGGTCCAGATCGAGCTTTTCAGGGCGCCGGTCGTGGAGTCGAAGATCAGCTCCTTGGTGGCGTCGGGGATGCGGCAGACGATGCCCGCCATGATAATCAAGCTGATGCCGTTGCCGATGCCGTATTCGTCGATCTGCTCGCCGAGCCACATCAGGAAGATGGTGCCGGCGGTCATCGTGATGACGGCGGTGAGTCCGTAGTAGTAGTAGTTGATGCCAGTGGCGTAGCCAAAGGCGGCTAGCCCAGGGCCGCCTACATCTTCCGGCTTCATGATGTGCTGCACCCAGAAGAAGGCCTGCAGCATGCAAATGAAGACCGTGGCGTAGCGGGTGTACTCGTTGATCTTCTTGCGGCCGCTTTCACCTTCCTTTTGCAGCTTTTCCAGCGGCGGATAGATGTTGGCGAGCAGCTGGAAGATAATCGAGGCGGAGATGTAAGGCATCACCCCCAGGCCGAAGATGCAGCTCTGGCTCAGGGTGCCGCCGGAGAACATCGAGACGAAGCCGAGCAGCTGCCCGAGGGCGCCCTGGCCCGCGCCCATTTTCTCGGCGAGCCGCTGGGCGTCGATGATCGGCAAGGGAATGTGGAAGCCGACGCGGTAGACGATCAGGAACAGGGCGGTGATCAAGATTTTCCGGCTCAGCTCCGGAATCTTGAAGATGGTAATCAGTTTCTGCATGGTTCGCCCCAGTACGAAAGGGGCGAGCGGGAGGCGTCCGTCTCCATCGGAGAATCCTACTCCCCTCTCCCCTGGCGGGAGAGGGGTTGGGGGTGAGGGGGTATCGTTGCAGAGACTTCCCCCTCACCCCCAACCCCTCTCCCGCCAGGGGAGAGGGGCTATTCGGATAGTCTGTATCGGGGCTTGGACGGCCGTCGCTCGCCTAGGTTTTCGCGGTCTTCGCGGTCTTGGGCTTCATCTTGTTGCGCACCGGCTTCTTGGGCGGCGGCACCAGCTCGATCGTGCCGCCCTTGGCCTTGATCTTCTCGGCCGCCGACTTGGAAAAGTGGTCGGCCTTGACGGTCAGCTTCTTGCCCAGCTCGCCGGTTCCCAGAATACGTACTCCATCGGCCTGGCCCTTGGCAAGGCCGGCTTGGCGCAGGCCGGCGAGGTCCACGGTGTCGCCGTCGGCGAAGACCTGGTCGAGGTCGCCGACGTTGACGATCAGAAAGTGGCGCGCCCAGGTGGCGTTGGAGAAGCCGCGCTTGGGGATGCGGCGGAACAACGGCATCTGGCCGCCTTCGAAGTAGAAGGCGGGTTTCTTGGC
>JAGVLI010001044.1 GCA_020054355.1 Planctomycetales bacterium
CAGGCGCAGCAGCGTGGTCTTGCCGACGCCGTTCGGGCCGACCAGGCCGACGCGCTCGCCGGCATACAGCTCGAAGCCGATGTCCTCGAACAGCGGGCCGTCGTCGAAGCCGCGTGACAGGCGGGAACAGCTCAGGAGCAGCATAAGCAGTAACAGTCAGAGGTTCGGTGTCAATTCCCTGCGCCCCTCGCCGCTGGCGAGAGACGGGAGCATTCCAAGTGGTGCTTCCAGGTACTGTTTGCCCGTGGGTTACGATTCCAATCGTGACGATCTTCACGTCTGTCACGATTGGAATCGTTACCCACGGACCAAAGGTCGCTGGACTTTGCACGTGGGATCAGAACATGATTAAACCGAGAGCAAGGACGGAAGGGAATGCCGTTTCCGCGCTCCCGACCTCGCCGCCGCCGGCTCCCTCTTGTCTTTCACCCACCATTTCCTAATCCCTGATTATCCCTGTCTCTCCGAGGCGGCGCTCCCGATTCCGGCGACGGTGCCGGCACGGAGTTCCCCTCAGCACTGGAGGCTCCCCGACGTGACACCCAAAGAAGTCCTGGCCCTGATCCGCGAGAAGGAAGTCAAGGCCGTCGATCTTCGCTTCATGGATTTCCCCGGCATGTGGCAGCACTTCACCATCCCCGCCGACGCGCTCGACGAAGCCGTCTTCGAGGAGGGTCTGGGCTTCGACGGCTCCTCCATCCGCGGCTGGCAGGCCATTAACGAATCGGACATGCTCGTCTTGCCGCAACCGGAGACATCGTTCCTCGATCCGTTCTGCAAAGACACGACGCTGACGATGATCTGCAATATCCAGGACCCGCTCACCAAGGAAGACTACTCCCGCGATCCGCGCAACGTGGCCCGCAAGGCCGTCAACTACATGAAGTCCACCGGTATCGCCGATACCGCCTATTTCGGCCCGGAACTGGAATTCTTCGTCTTCGACGACGTGCGCTACGATTTCACGCAGCATTCCGGCTACTACTTCCTGGACAGCGTCGAAGGCGCCTGGAACACCGGCCGCGAGGAGCATCCCAACCTCGGCTACAAGCTCCGCTACAAGGAAGGTTACTTCCCGGTGCCGCCCTCGGATGCCACCCACGACATCCGCAGCGAAATGATGCTGACCATGATCCAGTGCGGCCTGAAGATCGAGGCGCAGCACCACGAGGTCGCCACCGGCGGCCAGGGCGAGATCGACATGCGCTTCGCGCCTCTGGTGGAAATGGCCGACAACGTGCTGAAGTACAAGTACATCGTCAAGAACGTGGCCAAGAAGCACGGCAAGTGCGCCACCTTCATGCCCAAGCCGCTGTTCCAGGATAACGGCAGCGGCATGCACGTCCATTCGTCGCTCTGGAAGGACGGCAAGAACCTCTATGCCGGCTCCGGTTACGCGGGCCTGTCGGACATGGCCATGTGGGCGATCGGCGGCTTGCTGAAGCACGCGCCTGCCTTGTGCGCGATCACCAACCCGACGACGAATAGCTATCGCCGGCTGGTGCCGGGCTACGAAGCTCCGGTGAACCTGGCCTACAGCCGGCGGAACCGCTCGGCGTCGATCCGCATTCCGGTCTATTCGCCGAATCCGAAGGCCAAGCGGATCGAGTTTCGCTGCCCGGACCCGTCGAGCAACCCGTACCTCGTGTTCAGCGCCATGCTGCTGGCGATGATGGACGGCATCAAGAACAAGATCAAGCCGGGCGACCCGCTCGACAAGGACATCTACGATCTGGAGCCGGAAGAGCTGGCCAAGGTGCCCAAGGCGCCGGGTTCGCTGGACGAAGCGCTGCACAACCTGGAAAAAGATCACGAATTCCTGCTGCAAGGCGACGTCTTCACCCGCGACGTGATCTCGACCTGGATCTGGTACAAGCGCGAGAAGGAAGTGGACGCCATCCGCTTGCGGCCCCATCCCTACGAGTTCGCGCTGTACTTCGATATTTAAGTAGCCCGCCGCTCCGCGGCGGAGCGAGCGGCGCAGCCGCGAGCCAGCGGCGAACTGCCCTTGGAATCGTACCTAGCCTGGATGGCCCGCTGCCACGAACGAGATTGGTGAGGCCGGGCATCCAGGCTATTGGCCATTCCAGCAAGACCAATCGCCGGCGTGATGCTCGCGGCTGCGCCGCTCGCCTCCGCCGCGGAGCGGCGGGCTACTTTGTCGAAAAGCTGCTCGTACCGTTCCGCGCGCTCCGGTAGAATGGGGACTATCATACTCTCCATTCCCCACAACCAAGGGTAGCGCCATGAGACGCTCCGTCATCCTCTGCCTGGCCGTCGGCTGGCTGAGCGCCGCCGTGCCCAGCGCCTGGACCCAGCAGGATTCCGAGGAAGTCGAGAAGGCCCTGGAGGAAATCAAGAAGGTCGGCGGCAAGATCGAGCGCGACCTCAAGGAAAAGGGCAAGCCGGTCGTCGCCATCGATTTCACCGGCTCGATGGTTTCCGACGGCGTGCTGGTCCACCTGAAGGCGATCCCCACGCTGAAGAAAGTGGTGCTGCGCGAGACCAAGATCACCGACAACGGCATGAAGCACATCAAGGAACTGCCCAAGCTGCAAGCGCTCGACCTGCGCAAGACGCGCCTCACCGACGACGCCATCGAGTTCCTCAAGGAATTGGTTGAACTTCAGGAACTGGACCTCTCCCATACCGACATCAGCAACCTGGCGCCGCGCAATTTCAAGGGCATGGTCAAGATGCGCGTGCTGAACCTGGAAAATACGCCCGTCAGCAATTCCAGCATCGAATACCTCAAGGACATGAAGCAGCTGAACTCGCTGAACCTGCGCGACACGCGCATCGGCGACCCGGCGCTCGACGTCATCAAGGAACTGTTCCGCATCCAGTACCTGGACCTGGGCAACACCCGCGTGGGCAAGGACGGCATCATCCAGCTGAAGGAACTCTACAAGCTGCACACACTGGACTTGCGCGGCACGCAGGTCGATGACTCCACCCTGGAATACTTCAAGAAATCGCTGAGCATCCGGGTGATCTATCTCAACGGTACGTCCATCACCGACAAGGGGCTGACCTATCTCAAGGAACTGCGGAACCTGGAAGCCCTGTATCTGAACGTGACCAAAGTAACCACGGCGGGCGTCAAGGACTTTCAGAAAACGCTGCCGCGCGTCAAAGTGGTTTATTGAAGCAGGTCAGGAGCAAACGCATGTCCCCACTGTTTGCCGCGATTGACTGGACGTACTCCATCATCGGCACGATCATCTTGTCGATTGTCGCCACGGTGGTGCTGAACGTCGTTCTGAAGAATCGCAAGTAACGAGCGTACGTTTCGGGCGAGCGGCGGGCGTAAGCCCGCCGTTGAAACCGCCCTCGAAGCGCAATCGTCGGCAACAGCGGGCTTACGCCCGCCGCTCGCCGCCAAGTGCGCCGATTCCTGTCGTCTTTTTCGATCAACTTTCGATGGATGGAGCAGGGGCAAGTCCATTGGACGCGGCGTACCCGATTCACCGGAAGCGAATAAATCCATTCTCTTTGCGCCGTCTGTAACGAAATAACGTCCTTGTTTATGGCGGAGTGCGCCCCGCTGTCGGCCGGACTCCGTCGGCTCGCGTTACAGACTTGTTACTTGTGAATCCGCCCCCTGTCTCGTCATGATGTCGCAGACGAACGGGCGGGTTCGCGCCACCGACCGCACGTGAGGCAACCCATGACGCAGCGACTCTACACCGCTTGGACCTGCACCGTGCTGCTGGCAACCGCGTCCGGCGTCTCGGCCGACGACCAGTTGCCGCAGAAAGCACGCGATGTGCTGAAGACCCATTGCGCCCGCTGCCATTCGACCGAAGCGCCCGCCAAGGGTGGCTTTGACTATGTGTTGCGGCCGGACCTGCTGACGGCCCGCAATCGGCTTGTCCCTGGCAAGGCGGCGGACTCGGACCTGTACCAGCGGGTGCGCGACGGCGAGATGCCGCCCAAGCAGACCAAGGTCCGGCCCAGCGCCGAAGAGCTGGCTATCCTGGAGAAGTGGATCAACGGCGGGGCGGCTTCCTGGCAAGCGGAGTCGCCGCGCGAATTCGTTGCGGAAGCGGACCAGCTGCGCGCCATTCGCCAGGACCTGGAAGCGCTACCGGCCTTGCAGCGCCGCTACTATCGCTACTTCACGCTGGCGAACCTGCGCAATGCCGGCCGGGCCGAGCAGGACTTGAACGAAACGCGCCTCGGCCTGGCCAAGCTGCTCAACAGCCTGTCCTGGCAGCCGCGCATCGTCGTGCCGGCGGCCATCGACGGCAGCGGACTGGTGCTGCGAGTGGACTTGCGCGACCTCAAGTGGAGCGAGCGTTTCTGGGAAAGGTTGGTCTTCGAGTATCCGTATCGCACCGGCACGCAAAGCCGGGATGCCCTGCGGCTCACGGAGTTGTCGGGAACGTCACTGCCCTGGCTGCGGGCCGACTGGTTCATTGCCACGGCTTCCCGCGCGCCGCTCTACTACGATCTCGTGCAGATGCCGACCACGGCCGGCATCCTGGAACGGGCCTTGAATGTCGATGCCGCCGCGAACATCAACGAACTGAGCGTGGTCCGCGCCGCTTTCAACGGCTCCGGCGTATCGAAGAACAATCGCATGCTCGAACGCCACGATTCCGGTTACGGCGCTTACTGGAAGACTTACGATTTCGCCGAGAACGTCGATAAGCAGAACCTGTTCGACCGGCCGCTCGGTCCGCCGCCGGCGCGCAACTCGTTCGTCCACGACGGCGGTGAAATGATCTTCCATCTGCCCAACGGCCTACTCGGCTACCTGCTGGCCGAGAGCGGCGGCCGGCGCATCGACCGTGCTCCGGTGGCCATCGTCAGCGATCCGAACCGCCCGGACAAGGTGGTCGAAGCGGGGCTGTCCTGCTTCCACTGCCATGCGGCCGGGCTGATTCACAAGGCCGACCAGGTGCGTGCGCACGTGCTGAAGAATGCCGCCGCCTTCGCCAAGGAAGACGTGGATACGATCAAGACGATCTATCCGCCCGAAGCGAAGTTCAAAAGCCTGCTCGATGAGGACAACAAGCGCTACCACGAGGCGCTCAAGAAACTGGGCCTGAAGCCCGACGCCCGCGATCCAATCTCGGCCGTGACGCTCTACTACGAGGGCGTGGTCGATCTGACCGCCGCCGCGTCGGAAGCGGGCCTGAAGCCCGAGGAATTCACCCAACGTTTGGCGAAAGCGGCGACGCTCAGCCGGCCGCTGGGGGCGCTGCGCACGAAAGGCGGCACCGTGCAGCGCCAGGCATTCACCACGGCGTTTCCCGAACTGGTGAAGGAGTTGCGCCTGGCCGAGGACGCCACGGCCGGGAGCAGCACCGATGTCGCCAAGGCGGCCGGCCATACCGGGACCATCCTGGCCATCGCCGTCTCGGCAGACGGCCAACGGATGCTGTCCGGTAGCGAGGACCGCACCGTGCGGCTGTGGGACATCGCCGGCGAAAAGGAACTGAAGCGGTTCGAGGGGCATCGCGCTGCCGTGGCCGCCGTCGCGCTTTCTCCGGACGGCAAGCGCGCATTGTCCGGCAGCCACGACCGCACGCTCCGTCTCTGGGATGTCGAAACCGGCAAGGAGCTGCGCGTCTTCACCGGCCACACCGACAAGGTCGCGGCGGTGGCTTTCTCGCCCAACGGCAAATGGGCGCTTTCGGGCAGCTACGACCGCACGGTGCGCTACTGGAAGATCGAAACCGGCGAGGAAGCGCGCGTCTTCTCAGGCCACACCGATGTGGTCAGCACGCTGGCCTTTTCCGCGGACGGCAAGCGCGCCGTCACCGGCAGCCACGACCGCAGCGTCCGCGTCTGGGACGTTGCCACCGGCGAGATGCTCCGGCAATTGCTAGGCGCGGCGGGGGAAGTCTTCAGCGTGGCCTTTTCGCCCGATGGCAAGCTGATCGCGGCCGGCGGCAACGACAAGCACGTGCGGCTCTGGGGCGCGGACAGCGGCCAGGAAATCAGCCGCATGGAAGGCCATGCGAATGCGGTGATCCGCGTGGCGTTCTCCAGGGACGGCCGTTCCATCTGGTCGGGCAGCAGCCAGTACCAGACCGGCGACAAGACCGTCCGCGTCTGGAACACGGCCACTGGCCGCGAAGTGAAAGGCTACGGCGGCGAGCACCAGGGGCGCATCAGCGTCCTGGCCTTCGCGCCCGACGGCAGCCTGGCCATCAGCGACGGCAGCGAGCCAGTGCTGCGGACCTGGAAGCTGGATAAGTAAGCCATCGGTCTGGAAAGACCGTCCGTGACGCGGCGGCCTTGCAGATTGCCGATGGCGCTGGCGCAGCGACGCCGGACCCGTTCATCGGTGGTCTGAAGGCCGCCGTGCGCTTTCATGTAGGTCAGGCTTTCCAGCCTGACATGCGTGGGAGTGTCAGGCTGGAAAGCCTGACCTACGTTCCGATGGCATTTCCGACTGTTTCTGGTCTTTCCAAAGGAGTTCGTTGATGAAGAAGTATCTGTGGCTCGCCCTGGGACTCGCTGTCATTGCGACCCCCATCGGCATTGCGGTTTCCGCCGACAAGACTGCGGCGCCGGCAGCTGCCGCCGACAAGAACAGCACACCGGCCGCTGCTGCCGCTGCCGCCCCGGCCACGCCGAAGATCGCCGGCAGCAAAATTTCGCATGTCACCGTCTATCCCAACAGCGCCTTGGTGACGCGCGAGGTCGATGTGCCCGCCGGCACCGGCACCATTGAACTGATCGTCAACCCGTTGCCGCCGCAAACGCTCGACAACACGCTGTATTCCGAAGGCAGCGACGGCCTGCAGGTGCTCAGCACCCGCTATCGGCAGCGGCCGATTCGCGAAGACACCCGCGAGGAAGTCCGCAAGCTGGAAGACGAGCTGCGCAAGCTGCACCAGAACGCCCAGAAGATCCAGGCCGACATCCTGGCCGCCACGCAGAACATGCAGATGATCGCCAAGCTGGAAGACTTCACCGCCGCCGGCGCCAAGACCGGCGACAAGTCGGCGCTGAACAGCGAATCGGCCATCGCCCTGGCCAAGTACGTCATGGAGTCGCGCGCCGCCAAGGCCAAGGAAGTCGTCGTCATGCAGCAGCAGTTGCAGGACAACAAGGAGCAAAGTGAATACGTGCAACGCCAGCTGCGCGACCTGACCGCAGGCACCAGCAAGGTCGAGCGCGATGCCGTCATCGTCATCGAAAAGGTCAATGCCGCCGCCGGCAAGGTGAAGCTGAACTACCTGGTGTCGGCCGCGTCGTGGAAGCCGCAGTACAAGTTCCGCGCAGGCAAGGACGAGAAGGAAAACGTGCGTCTGGAGTACCTGGCGGCCGTCATCCAGCAGACCGGCGAGGACTGGAGCGGCGTCGCCATGACGCTGTCCACGGCGCAGCCGATGCTGAACGCTGCTCCGCCCGACCTGCGGGTTCTGGAAGTTGCCGTCATTCCGCGCGGCGCGCCCAACGATCCGATGATCGCGTCCGGCAAGGGCGGCCAGGGCCAGAGCATGCAGTTGGAACAGCAGGCCAAGTCGCAGCGCGGCATGGTCCAGGAAAACTACCTCAAAAAGGACGTGGGCAATGCCGTCAAGCTGCTCAATGAAGCGGCGGCCCTCGACGCCACCCGCGAGTTGCTTTGGACTTCGCGGGACGATCTGGTCCTGCAGAACTTCAAGAACCCGAACAAGCGCTCCGGTTCGGACGAAGGCCCCAGCGTGACCTGCCACCTGCCGACGCGGCTGAGCGTGCCGTCGCGCCACGACGAGCAGATCATCGAAGTCGCCAAGATCGAGCTGGCGCCGGACTACTTCTACAAGGCGGTGCCGGTGCTGACCAACCACGTCTATCGCCAGGCCAACCTGACCAACAAGAGCAAGTACGTGTTGCTGCCCGGCGAGGCGACCATGTATCAGGGCACGGACTTCGTCGGCCGGATGAACCTGCCGCTGGTGGCCATCGGCGAGCAGTTCACCGCCGGCTTCGGCGTCGATCCGCAGATGCAAGTCGTTCGGCAGATGATCGACAAGACCCGCACCACCCAGGGCGGCAACCAGGTGCTCAAGTTCGAGTACCGCATCACGGTCAACAGCTACAAGCCGGAAGCGGTCAAGCTGGAGCTGTGGGACCGCCTGCCGCACGCCGAGGTCGAGTCCGTGGGTATCGTCCTGAACAAGATCGCGCCCGAGCTGAGCAAGGATTCGTTGTACATCCGCGAGAACCGGCCGAACAACCTGCTCCGCTGGGACCTGGAGATCAAGCCTGACATGAACGGCGAGAAGGCGTTCGCCGTGAACTACGATTTCCAGATGGCGCTGGACAAGCAAATGTCGATCGGCGGCTTGCAGACGAGGTAGCCGCAACGGCCCCATCAGGCCGCTTTGATCAGGTCCGCAGTCAGCGATATTTGTTCGCTGACTGCGGACCAATCCGTTGATAGACTCGCCGAGAGCGCGAGACAACGGCCAAGCCCGGTGGAGCATTGCCCATGCCAACTGCCTCCGAGGAACTTCAGTCGTCGGTCAACCGACGAGTCCGCTGGGGTGAGTTATGCCGCGCGGCGCTCGATCTTGGGCTTTGTCTGTTCTTCGTGGCGGCCGTGGCCGGCTATCTTGGCCGGCTCCATCACTTGCTGGAGCTTACCAGCCATTTCCGCCTGCAGTATACGGCGCTGGCCGCGCTGTTCTTGCTGATGCTCCTGGCGTGGCGTCGCTGGTATCTGGCGGCGGTTTGCGGCGGCGTGCTGCTCGCCAACCTCGCGGCCCTGGCTCCCTATCCGCTCGCGGCAGCTTCGCCGTCGGTCACGCCGAAGCATCGCGCCTTGCTGCTGAATCTCTATGTCCTCAATCCGCACCACGAGCGCGTCCGTCAACTCGTGAAGGACAACGACCCGGACTTCATCGTGTTTTCCGAGCTAAGCGCCGCCTGGATGGCCGCCCTGGAACCCTTGCACGAGCAGTATGCCCATCGCCTCTTGCCATCGGCGCACGAAGCGCAGGAAGAGATTCAGGTAGGTGTCTACAGCAAGCGACCCTTGCGAGACGCACGGCGGGAGCCGCTGGTCGAGTTGGCCCGGCCGTGCGCCATCGCCCGGGTCGATTTGGGACCGGAGCCACTGCTGCTGATTTCGCCCCATCCGCGAATCCCGCTGTCGGCGATGGGCTGGCACTGTCGGAACGCCGAGTTGCAAGCGATTGCCGACCTGGCAATTTTCCAGCCAGCGGCCCCGGTCATGGTGCTCGGCGACCTGAATGTGACTTGCTTCTCGCCCGCGTTTTCCGATTTCGTCCGGCGCTCGGGCTTGCGGGATTCTCAGCTGGATTTCGGGCTGCAATGCAGCTGGCCGACGGACCATTTTTTCCTGCGCATCCCCATCGATCACTGCCTGACTTCGCACCGCGTGGTCGTGCAGCGCCGCTGGCTCGGTCCAAACGTCGGCTCGGACCATTTCCCCGTGCTGGTGGATTTTTCGATCCGCCCGGCCGAATGAGTTGCGCGCCGCGACTTTAGCCGGTAACGGGCGCGACGGGCCGCCGCTTACTTGTCCGAAGCGGGCGGCTCCATGCGCACCAGCGTCCATTGCTGGGTCCGGTCCTTGCCGAAATGCACGACCATGGTGGTTTCGGGCTTGGTCAGGTTGGCGAAGCCGGCTTCGTAGATCGTGTCCTTCTTGTCGCCGACCGTCCAGGCGGCGCGCTGGGTCTTCTGGTCCACGGAGCCGTAGACCGGCAGCGTGGCGTCGCTCAGCGCGTTGTAGTAGTTGCCCCGAATCGTGCCCGCCTTGTTGACGGCCAGCTGGAAGAGATCGTTGCCGTTGGTCTGCTCGCCCTGAACCATGGCAAACACGCCCAGGGGCAGCCATTCTTCTTCCTTGGTCGCCTGGGCTTGCTTGCCGGTATCGGCGATGGCCGCGGCTTGCTGCGCGTATTGCTCCTGAGTGGCGACGGCGTCGCCGTTGACGTAGACGCTGTCGCCCTGGTAGACGACCGTGGAACCGTAGTCGTAGTAGACCGGCTCGGCGGGATAGCCGCAATAGCTGGAACAAGCAGCCCAGGAAGCCGTGCCCCAGACGACTGCGGCCGTGGTCCAGCGCGTCGCCCGCCAGGCGCTGGGATGTTGCCCCCACCAGTTGCCGTGGAAGCAGTCGTAATGATTGAAGTTGTTGCGGACCACGGTACCCCGGTTGACCAACGTTGGTCGCGAAGTCGCGACGGTCCCACGGTTCGTCGCGATCGCGCCGGACTTGGCGATGGCGCCCAGACCACCGTCGCCAGGCAAGCGGCCGG
>JAGVLI010000745.1 GCA_020054355.1 Planctomycetales bacterium
CGGCCGCCGAGCGGCCGGCTTGGGTAACTCACGAATCGGACCCTTTCCTCTGCCGGCGGATAATCGTTGCCAGGCGTCCGTGGCGCAGGGTAGATTGTGCCTGTGATTGAATCGATAGCAGGTCCAACGACCTGACAGCAATCAGCCAGTCAAGCTCCGTGCGACACGCGGCAGGTCAGGTTGAATCGAGATTGAGGGCATTGAACATGAGAATCACGGTTTCTCGATGGTTGGCGGCACTTTGCCTCGTGTTGCTTGGAACCGCCGCGGCCCCAGCCGAGAACTGGCCGCAGTGGCGCGGCCCCCAGGGCAACAACATCAGCGGCGAAACCCAGCTGCCGACCGAGTTCGGGCCGACCAAAAACCTTGCCTGGAAGGTTGCCTTGCCCGGCATGGGCGGCTCCACGCCGATCGTCTGGGACCAGCGCTTGTTCCTCACTGCGGAGGACGGCGAAGACCTGGTCCTCCTTTGCCTCGACCGCGCGGGCAAACCGCTGTGGAAAACCAAGCTCGGCACGGGCAAGAAGCGTTTCCGCATCGATGAAGGCAACCAGGCGTCGCCTTCCCCCTGCACGGATGGCAAGCACGTCTTTGCCTTCTTCGGCACCGGCGACTTCGCCTGCTGCGACTTCGACGGCCGGATCGTCTGGCAATTCAACGCCGAGGAGCGCTACGGCAAGTTCGACATCTTGCACGGCATGCACGTCACGCCGTTGCTGGACGGCGACCGGCTTTACCTGTCGCTGCTGCACGCGGCCAGCGCCTGGGTCGTGGCCCTGGACAAGGCCACGGGCAAAGATGTCTGGAAAGTCGCCCGGCCCACCGATGGCGACTTCGAGGGGACGCATTCCTATGCTTCCCCGGTCATGTGGCGCAACGGCGCGAACGCCTGCCTGGTGGTGCATGGCGCCGATTACACCACGGCCCACCATCTGAAGGACGGCGGCGAAATCTGGCGGCTCGGCGATCTCAATCCCAAGAAGAAATACGACCGCACCTTCCGCATCATTGCCAGCCCGACGGCGACGCCCGACCTCCTCATCGTTCCCACTTGCAAGTCCGGCCCCGTCGTGGCGGTGAAGCCCGACGCGAAAGGCGCCTTCGGGGCGGGCAGTCCGTTCGAGCAGTGGCGCATTCCGGGAGGAGGAGGAGACATACCCAACCGGACCCCGGACGTCCCTTGCCCCCTGGTCCACGAGGGCTTGGTCTATTTGGTGCGCCAGTACGGCAAGGATACGGGCGGGCTTTACTGTGTCGAGCTGAAGACCGGCAAGGAGGTTTATCACCAGCGACTGCCGGCGGTGCGCTACCGCGCCACTCCGGTGCTGGCCGACGGCAAGATCTATCTCGCGGCGCGGGACGGCGTGGTGACCGTCATCCAGCCGGGTCGCGAATTCAAGGTGCTGGCGACCAACAAGATGGGCGACGACATCGCCGCTACGCCCGCCATTTCCCAGGGTCGAATCTATCTGCGCGGGTATCAGGCCCTGTACGCCCTCAGCGAGGGCGGCAAGTAGTCCAACCGAGTTCAGCGTCTGACCGAGAAGCCCCTCGCCCGCAAGGGGCGAGGGGAGCAGACTTATGGGACAGTCACTTAGTCGCGGTGGCTACTCGCTTCGGCGAACCGCCCATAGGCCGCGATCAGCTCGTTGACAGTCAAATCGGCCAAGCCGCATGGGGCGGGCAACGGCTGTTCGCCTCCCACTCGCCAATGACGCGCGTATTCCTGACGGCTGCCAGCGGTGCCATGCTTGCCCAGCAGAGCATCGTGGCACCCACCCAGGCGATCCGTCAAGGCGGCGATGGCTCGGCCGCTCTGCCTGTGCTTGCGATACGAGGGTACGGAGAGTCGCGATTAGGACATGCGGGGAACCCCTGCGGAAGACTTCCGCGCTAATCAGGGTTTTCAGGCCGCACTTTCGACCGTCGAAAGGTGTACTTAAATTGTCTTTGGCATTTGGCTTGCGTCTAATACACCTGGAGGGATTCGAACCCCCAACCTATGGCTCCGTAGGCCATTGCTCTATCCAGTTGAGCTACAGGTGCTTCAGCCGATATTCCGCAAAATTCACTGGTGGAACTTAATATAGGGCGGCTGTGCCGCGCTGTCAACACTGCCGAAGGCTCGCCGGGCGGCCGGTTCCGCCGGATGGGCGGACCCTGCGGATTCCGCCGGTCAAGCGCGACTGCGCTGGTGTGCCGCCTCTGCCGATTGCACGAGGCGCGGTCGCGAAAGTAGCCTGCTCATGCGGCAGTGCGCTTGCTTCCGCAGGCCACGGTCGGGCGATATTTGCCTACGTGCTGCTCTTCGAGCGGGCCACAACCGTCAAGGAGGATGAGCTGTGTCTGTTCCTTCTCGTTATATGCTGACCGCCGCCCTGGGGTTGGGGCTCGCCCCGGTCCTGGTGGGCCAGGAGCCGGCCCGCCTGGGGGTGGCGAGCGGTCAGGCCGTCAAACCCCGGACCGAGATTTCCGCCAACCAGCGGATGGCCGATACCATCGCCGAGCAGCTGCGCCAGAGCGTCGTGCTGCAAGGTATGAAGATCGACATCAGTTACCAGAACGGCGTCGCGGAGCTGACCGGCATGGTCGGCACCCAGCCGCAGCAGGACGAAGCCCTGCGCGTCGTCCAGGGTATTCCGGGCGTCGAGCGCGTCAAGAATCGCCTGGCGGTGCATACGCCGGTCCAGCAGGTGCAGGCCGCGGAAGTACTCTGTGAGCACCGGCTTGAGCCGCTGGCGAATGTCGAAGAAGTTGCTGCCCAGCGAGGGATATCGCTTACAGATGTCCACACCGCGCATCCAAA
>JAGVLI010000176.1 GCA_020054355.1 Planctomycetales bacterium
ATTTTTCAAGGTCTTCAAGGACCGGGAAATTCACAAACCTCTCGAAATCCCTGGAAATTTGCTCGTTTCGCAATGAGGAGATAACGGAAAGTGCAGTCCGGAGAAACGGATTTCACAATCGAACGGCGAACTTGCCCAACGGAACGTTCCAGAATCCATCCACCCCAGAACAGAGAATATCTCCCATGTTGATGCTCGGGAAGTTTCGCCAGTGGCTGCACGATACCTTTGAGTCCCGCCCGCAACAGCGACAGAAGCCCCGCCGCGGCCACCGAGTACTGCCCCGGCTGGAGGTACTGGAAGCGCGCGAGGTGCCGGCGACGTTCAACGTGGACGACGCCGGTGAACTACAGGCCGCCATTCTGGCGGCTGCGAAAACCTCGGCGGCGGCGGATGTCATCAATATCAGGGTCGCCGAGATCGATATGAGCGGCTTCGACGCCTTTGTCTTGACTGGCAAGGGCGGCGCGCTGACGATTCGCAGCGTGGTCGGGAATTCAACGATTGAGCAGGATGGGTCCGACCGCATTTTCCTGATCGAAGAGGGGGCCAAGGTCACGCTGTCCAAGTTGACGATCACGGGCGGCTACGCCGATGGCGACTCCTTCTTCATTCCGAACGAAGATACCAAAGACGGCCGCATCAACCCTGGCGGGGCAACCCGTCGCGGATTGGGCCCAGACCGAGGACTACAGCGGGCCGCGCTTCTGGGCCTCGGCCGAATACCTGCTCTGGTGGATCAAGCCCCAGGATTCGCCGCTGCCGTTGGTGACCACCGGCTCGGAAGGCGACCCGGTGCCCGGCGGCATCGGCCAGCCGAACACCGTCATCATCTTCGGCGCGGACAACTTGAACTACAATGCGTTCTCGGGCCTGCGCCTGACGGCCGGCTACTGGCTGAATAACTCGAGCACCTTCGGCATCGAAGCCAGCTACTTCACGCTGGAACGCCGCGCCGTGGTGTTTCAGGCCACGGGTGACGGCACCGGCCGGCCGCTGATTGCCCGGCCGATCGTGAATGCCGCCAACAACGCGCTCAACACCGAGTTGACCTCCCTGCCCGACAGCGGGTTCACCGGCTCGCTGAACATCGCCTCGGAAGTGCGCTTCCAGGGCTGGGAACTCAATGCGGTGCTGGCCGCCTTTCGGGACAGCGGCATCAAGGCGGACCTGGTGGGCGGCTTCCGCACCCTGGACCTCAACGAAGGGCTGACCTTCGAGGACGTGCTGGTCCCGCTGGTGCCCGGCGCGTTCACGTTCCTGGGCGCCCCGGTGGCGGTCGGCGACCTGGCCACCGACTTCGACAAGTTTCACACCATCAACAAGTTTTACGGCTTCCAGCTGGGCGGCCGGGTGGACTGGGAGGGCGACTGGTTCGGCGTCGGCCTGCTGGGCAAGCTGGCCCTGGGCACGACGCAGCAGCAACTGCGGATTTCCGGCGACACCGGGCTGCTCACCGCGGCCGGCGACCTGACGGTAGTTCCCGGCGGCGTGCTGACCCAGTTCACGAATATCGGGAACTACTACCACGACAGCTTCTCGATCATTCCGGAAATCGGCATCAACGCCTATTGCCAGCTGACGCCGGCCATCCGTCTGTCGGCCGGCTACAGCATCCTGTGGTGGAATAACGTGCTGCGTCCCGCCGAGCAGATCGACGGCGTGGTCAACCGCTTCATCGTGCCCACCGACCAGAACTTCGGCCTGGGCACGGCAGCGGCCCGCCCCACCCTGCTGGGCTTCCAGGAAAGCAACTTCTGGGCGCAGGGCTTCAACTTCGGCGTGCAGGTCGAGTATTGAGAAGCGATCGTACACGGCGGTTCGGCTGGCGAGACGGCCGGCCGAACCGCCAATTTCGGCAGCCCCAGCGGGTCTTGGCTCCCCGCTTCCTTCGGACCCTGCCGCGCGGCACTGCCCTGGCGGTCCGCCACCCTTCATTGGCCATCCAGTTGGAAAAGGACTTGCACCTTCGAGCTGTCGCACCTGCTCGGCACACAAACGAACAGGCCCGGCCGCAAGGGCCGGGCCTGCAAGTCGCACTCGCAACAACGCTTAGTAGCGGAAGTTGAGCTGGACGATGCCTTCCACGGCGAACGGCCTGGGGCCGGTTACCGGGGCGGCAGCGCCCAAGGTCAGCAGCGAACGTTCGCCCAGGCCGATGTGCAGACCGCCGGTGATGACGACGACATCCACGTAAGTGATGAGGTCGCTGGAGTCGAAACCGCGATTATCGAGCGGCGTGGTAATGTGCGTTTCAACGGTTGGCGTGAGTGAGGTGATCAGGCCGCCAGTACCCTGCCAGGCGCGATAACCAACGCCGATGTCGTTGAACAGCAAGGGAGCGTCGATGCCTTTGGTCGGCACGGCCACCGACGAGAAGCCCTGGGCGTAGAGCCGCCCGGAATTCCAGATGCCGCCGACCCAGGGCTGGATCAGCACGGGATCCAGAGTGGCGCCATCCACCAGTTCGTAGTCGCGGCCGGTCGGCACCGTGACCACCAG
This sequence comes from Planctomycetales bacterium, assembly GCA_020054355.1. GTDB lineage: Bacteria > Planctomycetota > Planctomycetia > Gemmatales > Gemmataceae > JAGVLI01. The sequence continues at coordinate 2,503 of JAGVLI010000176.1, forward strand.
GCCGCCGGACAGTACGTTGCCGGTGGCCCGATCGTTGATGAAGGCGTACTTGCCGATGAAGCTGAGGTTGCCGATGTCGCTGAAGGCGAGCGTGCCGGTCTGCTGGATGAGCGGCACACGCATGCCGAATGAGGCGTTGCTGTCCAGGAAGGTGCGCTCGAAGCCGAAGATTTCGCGGTGGACATCCGTGCGGGCAATCACGGGCGCGGCGATGCCTGCGGGTGCGCTGGTCGGGATATTGGCGTCGTTGAAGTAGTTGTAGCTGATGAAGACGCGGTTGGTCGGCCGCGGGCTTTCATTGTCGGCGATCTTGAAGCCGCCGCGCGCCGCCAGGGGCACACGGGCGGAGTAACCGCTGCCGAAGCCCGGGATGGAAGTAAAAGCCGAGCCGCCCAGGAAATCGCCGAGCATCTGCGGATTGAAGGAGCTGGGTGCTTCCGTGCCCGCTTCGGGGGCCTGGGCGAAGGCGTCCGTCGCCGGCGGCTGTGCCATCGGCTGCTCGGGGGCCTTGGCCTCTTCCTTCTTGCCTTCTTCCTTCTTGGGTTCCTCGACCTTGGGTGCTTCCTTATGCGGGCACGACGGCTCGATGATGACGGCGTCGCCGTGCTGCTTGTTCTTGCTCCAGGGCCAGAAAGCCGATGCTTGTCCGACGCACAGGCCCAGGCCCAGACCGATGGTAAAGAGGTAACGGCAGGTGTTCACAGGTGATCCTTTCAATGGGGTGCTTCCTGCAGCGAAGCATTGGAGAGAGAGCTAACGGGCGGAGAGAGACGATTCTCCTCGCGCCGCTCCAGGCTTCGCCGGCGGGTAGAGTGCTTATCGGCAGAATTTCAGCGCGATGAAATGGGGGAATACCGGCGGCCGGCGAGAATCGCCCGCCGCGACCTGGAGCAAAGCGTGTCGGCGGCAGTCCGCATACCTTCGGAATTTTCGGACGGATGGCTTGTCTGGCGGTCCACGCCGGGAGAATGGTCCGGTTAGGCAAGAGATGCCGGCTGCGGCGAATGTGACGCTCGTGCTGCTTCCAGGCACGGTTTGCCCGTGGGTCACGATTCCAATCGTGACAACCTTCACTGCCTGTCACGATTGGAATCGTGACCCACGGGCAAAAGCTCTCTTAATTTTGCGCTACGGCAGCGGCGAAGCTTCGAGCTGCTTGGCTTTCTCCCGATCGGCCTCGGCCAGGGCCTTGTCGCCCTTCGTGTCGTAACTCTTGCTTCGGTTGAGATAGGCAATGAGGTAGTTCGGGTTGAGTTCGATGGCCTTGGTGAAGTCCTGGATCGCCGCCTCGTGGTCCTTGAGCGCTGACTTGGCCACGCCGCGGTTGTTCCAGGCGACCGCGAACTTCGGGCTGTGCTTCAGCGCCTCGTCGTAGTCCTGGACGGCTTCCGGGTACTTCTTCTGATCGTAGTACGCCAGGCCGCGGCCGTTATAGGCGGGCGCGTAATTCTCGCGCAGCCGGATCGCCTCGGAGAAATCCTTGATGGCCTCGGCCGGCTTCTGCTGTTCCCGGTGGATCGTGCCGCGCTGGTAGTAGGCCTGCGCGTCCTTGGGGTCCAGCTCCAGGGCGCGATCGAAATCCCGCAGGGCGGCGGCGATATCCTCTTTGGGCCTGTTCCGCGTCCGGTGCGCGAAGCCCCGGTTGAACCAGACGTGCGCCGACTTGGGATTCAGCTCGAGGGCGCGGGTGTAATCGTCGATGGCCTTGTCGAAGTCCTTGCGGGCGGCCTGGACCAAGCCCCGGCTGTTGAACGGCGGCGCGAAATTGGGATCGAGCTGGATGGCCCGGTCGTACTTGGCGATGGCTGGGCCAAAATCCGGTTTCGGTTTCCTGCGCTCCTGCTGATATAGCGCGTCGCCGGAGTAGTCGAAGGCGGTGGCCGTGGCAGGGTCGAGCTTCAGTGCCCGCTCGCAGTCGGCCTGCACGTCGTCGAATTTGCCGAGATGAAACGAGGCCACGCCGCGCTGCAAGTAAGCGTCGATGAAGCCGGGATGCTGTTTGATGATCGCGCTGAAATCGTCCCACGCCTGGCCGTTCTCGCCGTCGGCCAGCGCCTTC
>JAGVLI010000021.1 GCA_020054355.1 Planctomycetales bacterium
ACCAGGCTGTTCATTGGCGTCGTTGCGCTGCTGGCGGTGGCGACGGCGGCCATCCAGTGGCGGCGGTCGAAAGCAAAGTAAATGTGCAAAGCCGCAAGCGGCCGAGTCGCAAGCGGCTCATCAGGTCTTGCGGGCGGTCAACAGCAACCGCTGGGCGCCCAGGCGGAAGGGCTTGCGGTCCAGGCCGCTGAAGCCCTCGATCTGGTCGAAGCCCGCTGCCGTCAACAAGAGAACCAGTTCGCGGAAGGTGTAAACACGCTGGCTGATGGAGCGCTTCTCGACCTTGCCGTCGCGCACGAAGGTCAGGTGCGAATCGAGCTGGCCTCGAACCTGGTCGTACTGGTTCTCGATCAGGAAGAGGAGGCCGCCGACGTCGTACCAGGGCCGGTCCTTGAGGTTCGGCAGGATCGCTTCCGCCACGGCGCCGGTGTCGATCAGGAAATGGCCTCCGGACTTCAGGCAGCCGGCCACCGAGTTGACAAACGCGGCATCGCCCGGGTCTTCGAGATAACCGAAGCTGTTGCCCATGCAGAAAGCGGCGTCGAACTGGCGCGGCCAGGGCAGCTGGCGCATGTCGTCCTGGTGGAAGTCGATGGGCGGCGCTGCCTGCGCTCCCAGCGTCCGGGCCTCGGCGATGTTCTCCGGCGCGATGTCCACGCCGGTCAAACGATAGCCGCGCCGGGCCAGTTCCACGGACAGCCGGCCGTTGCCGCAGGGCACGTCCAGCACCCGAGCGCCCGAAGTCAGCTGGCAGGCTTGTTCGATGAAGTCGGCTTCCGCCTTGGTCATCTCCGGGCTGGCGACGGCGCGCCAGAGGTCGAGCGCCACGCCGGTGAAGAAGGTCTTGTACCAGTCGGGTGGGACGGGCATTTCGGGAGGACTCCGGGGAAAACTGCGAAGCCGCAAGCGGCCGGGTGCTAAGCCGCAAGCGGCGATCACGTTGGTTGTTCCAGGGGTAGCACTTCTTCGAGCGGCACTTCCCACTGACCGAGGCCGACGCTGACCACCGCCGCGTTCTTCTTGTGGTCGAGGCGGACGATGCGCCCCTGCTTGCCGAAGCGCTGGACCATGACCTTGTCGTTGGGCTGCAAGCGGGCGCGGAACTCCTTCAGGGCTGTTTCCTTCTCGGCCTGGCGTTGCAGGTCGCGGGCTTTCTGCTCGTATTCCTCGCGCTGCCTGGTGGCTTCGTGCGAGGCGGTCAGCGCTTCCTGCCTGGCTCTCTCGGCCTGCTCGCGCATCTGCTGCAAACGGTCCAGCTCCGGAGCGCGGCGCTGCCGACGGCGCAGGTAGCGGCGGGCGCGCTTCAGCAGCTCTTTCGGCAGCTTCAGGCGGCGGGCGATCTTGATGGCGTTGGACATGCCGAACTGACCGATCAACAGCCGATAGGTTGGCATCAGGGTCGCCACGTCGAACTCGACCGCGCCGTTCTCCGCCCGGTCGTTGCCGAAGGCGTAGGTCTTCAGGTCGCCCAGGTGCGTCGTCACCAGCGCCCGGCAGCCGAGTTTGTCCAGTTCGTCGAGGATGGCCCGGCCCAGGGCGGCCCCTTCGGTCGGATCGGTGCCGGCGCCCAGCTCGTCGAGCAGCACCAGGCTTTGAGCGTCAGCGGTCTTGAGGATGCCGGCGATGCGGGAGATATGGCTGCTGAACGTGCTGAGCGATTGTTCGAGGCTCTGTTCGTCGCCGATGTCGGCCAGGACTTGATGAAAGATCGGGACCATGCTGCCGTCGGCGGCGGGGATGTGCATGCCCGACTGGGCCATCAGGGCGAGCAGGCCGACGGTTTTCAGCGTGACGGTTTTGCCGCCCGTATTCGGCCCGGTGATGATGAGCAGGTTGAAAGTGACGCCCAGGCGAACGTCGATGGGTACGACCGATTGCGGCTTGCGGGGGACGGCTGGTGGATTGCCGTCGGCGGTGGTCGGGGCTGCGTCGGCCGCTTTGGCCGACTCTCGATTGCGTTGTCGGAAGAGGTGTTCGAGGATCGGGTGGCGGGCCATGCGGAGCCAGAGTCGGCCTTCCTCGTTCAGGTCGGGGGCGGACATGGCATAGTCGAGGCTATAGCGGCCCTTGGCGGCGATCAGGTCGAGCTGGGCCATCACGTCGATGGCTTTCGTGAGCGGGAAGGAAACTCGGCCGACGTCGCCCGACAGCCGACGGAGCACGCGGCGAATCTCGCGTTCTTCCTCGCCTTTCAGCACGGAACGTTCCGCACTGAGTTTCGACAGAGCAGCCGGCTCGATGAAGACGGTTTCCCCCGTGCTGCTGGTGCGGTGGACGAGTCCGGGGACTTTATGGCGATAGTTGACGGCGACGGGCAGCACATAGTGATCGCCGCTGACCGTGGCATTGGGATAGCGCAGGGCCTTGCGCAGCTCCGGGTCGCGCAGCAAGCGTTTCAGCTGGGTTTGCAGGCGTTCGTCGAGCGCTGTCAGCTTCTGCCGGACGGCGGCGAGTTCCGGGCTGGCCATGTCCAGCACATGGCCGCGCGGGTCGATGCAGCCGGTGATGTTCTTGGCCATCGCCCCCAGGTCTTCGACCGGCGTGAGGAAGGCAATGAGCTGCTGGCAGCGTTCGTCGAGCCGCATCCGGTAGCGATAGATATGGCCGGTGCAGGTGAGCGTGTCGGCCACTTCCATGAGCTGCTCGATGGTCAGCATCGAACCGATGGCGGCGCGGCGCACGAGCATGCGGACATCGTGCAATCCGCTCAGCGGCGGCGACTGGCCGGCGCTCAGGGTCTGCACCATTTCCGAAACCAGGGCCAGCTCGGCGCGGATTTTCGGCGCGTCGGTGCCCGGTTCGATCTGGCGGGCCAGCTCCTTGCCGAGCGAGGAGAAGGCATAGCCGGCGAGCAGTTCGCGGACCTTGCCGAATTCGAGCAGTTCCAGGGTATGCGGGTCCATGTCCACCGGTTCGTTCATGCCTTCGAGGACAGGGGAAGGCGGTTGGGGGTTCAGGGTTGAGCCATGATTTCAGTTCGCCGCCCCGCGCGAAACGATGAATCGGGCAAGGTTTTCTCCGGTTCACCAACGAACGAGGGGAACCGAGGACAGCGGGTGATCCTGGGTTCCCCGTGCAATCGATTCATCGCGGTATCACGAAGGGGTGTCGGCGCCGGGCGGCGGCAGGAAAATTTCACGGATGGCGCAGCGGAAGCCCGGCAGCACATCTTCCCCGGTCAACTCGTCCTTTTCGCGCAGCAGGATACCGCTGCCGTCGCGGCGAAAGACCCAGATCGTCCGAGTGCGCGGGCTAACGAGCCAGGCCAGCCGGACGCCCGCGCCGAGCCATTCCTCGACTTTCTCCACCACGTCCTCGAACTCGTCGTTGGGGGAGACGACTTCGACGACCAGATCGGGGTGAATCCGACAGTGCCCTTCCGTTTCCGCTTCCGTGGGCAGCCGGCTGGCGCTGATGAAGGAAAGATCCGCGCGTCGAACTTTGCCAGCGGTGCCGGGGAAGCACTGATAGCCGGAGTCGGCGTTTACAACCGTACCAAGGCGGTTCTGGAGGACAAAGGGATCGAGCAGTCCGATGATTCTCGCACCGATTCGGCCAGCGTTAAACCCCATATGGCGCTCCACCAGTTGGCCATTCACCAGTTCGTAGTTATCGCCGTCCCGCAACAGCAGCAGGTCCGCGGGAGTATACGCCGTGTTCGGAGCCGCCAAGATACTCATCGTCTGGTCCTCGGCCAATCTCGGGCTGATTCCGGAAATCCAGCAACATTATAAAGGGTGGGTTCCGCCGTGTCATCGTCGGTCGCTCCCCTGCCCCATTGCTTGGCGGCGGCTCTCGACGTACAGTGAGCGGGTCGAGGAGCAGATAGGTGCAAAGCCGCAAGCGGCGGCCCGTCGAATCGGAGAACTCCCATGCGTTGCTTTCTCGGAATCGTGCTCGTGGTCGGTTTGCTGGCGACGGCCCTCGCGGTGCCCGTTGCCGGCCAAGCGCCCGCGATGAAGTTCAACGAGGTGAAGGAGATCGCGCCCGGCGTCTTCTTCCGTTACTCGTCGATCAGCGCCACGGACCTGAAAGTGAAATTCGGCGGCAGCAATCATACCTGGGTCGTCTTCGACGATTACGTGGCGGTGGTGGATGCCAACTTTCCCGAGGGCGCCGAGGAGTGCATCGCGGCCATCAAGAAGACCACCGACAAGCCGATCCGCTACGTGCTCGATACGCACCATCACGGCGACCACGCCTACGGCAACGCGGTCTTCGCCAAGGCGGGGGCGAGCATCGTCGCCCAGCTGAACTGCTCCAAATGGCTGCGCGAGAAAGGCGCGAAGGAATTCGCCGATGCCGGCAAGGGACTGCTCGGCCGGAAGGACGTGGCCAACAGCACGCTCAAGATTCCCAGCGTGGTCTTCGACGACAAGCTGGTGCTGGACGACGGCAAGCAGCGGGTGGAGTTCCTCCATCTCGGCCATGCACACACGGCCGGCGACGCTTTCGCTTATCTGCCCAAACACAAAATCATCTGCACCGGCGACGCCTGCGTCAACGGCGCGTTCAACTTCATGGGCCACTCCAACTCCGCCTCCTGGATCAAGGTGCTGGAACGAGCGCAGCAACTCGACGTCCAGCTGGTGGCGCCGGGCCACGGACTGCCGGCCGGCAAGGACTTGCTCGAAACGCAGAAGCGCTACTTCGTCGAGCTGCGCCAGCAGGTGCGGCAGGGCATCGAAGCCAATCAAGCGCTGGCCGACATTCAGAAGGCCATCGACATGCCCTGGTACAAGGAATGGACCGGTGTGCCGCCCAGCCCGGCGAACGTCGAGCACGTCTACAAGGAACTGACCGGCGCCATCACGCCCTGGGACTTGACCGAGGAGTTTGGCGTCCTGGAAGGGCCTTCCTTCACGAAGAAAGACGCGGGCTGGACCAAGCCGAGGCGGATCGTGGTGCCGGCGGGGCTGATGCCGGCCAAGATCGCCGAACTGAAGCGGGTAGCGCCGGAAGTGGAGTTCATCCCCGCGAAGACCGCAGCGGATGCCGCCAAGGCGGCGGGCGACGCCGACGCGGTGATCGGCTTCTGCACGCCGGAAATCGTCAAGGCCGCCAAGAACCTGCGCTGGGTGCAGGTCGGTTCGGCCGGCGTGGAGAACTACACCTTTCCGGAGATCGCCAAGAGCAAGATCGTGCTGACGAATACCCAGCGGCTTTACGGTCCCAATGTCGCCGATCAGGCGTTTGCCCTGCTGCTGGCCCTGACGCGCGGCTTGCGGGAAGTGACGCCGGCACAGGTGAACGAAGCAGCCTGGCTGAAGCCCAAGAGCCAGCCGCAAGAACTGAACGGCAAGACGATGCTGGTGGTCGGCCTCGGCGGCATCGGCATGCAGATCGCGCGACGGGCCGACGCCTTCGGCATGCAAGTCATGGCGCTGGACCCGAAGGAAATGGAGAAGCCGAGCTTCGTCTTCAGCCTGGACAAGCCCGAGAAGCTCATGGAGGCGCTGCCCAAGGCGGACGTGGTGGTGCTGGCCTGCCCGCTGACGGCGGAAACCAAGGGACTGTTCGGCAGCCAGCAGTTTCGGGCCATGAAATCGAGCGCGTATTTCGTGAACATCGCGCGCGGCGGCATCGTGCAGACGGCAGCGCTGCAAGAAGCGCTGGAAAAGAAGCACATCGCCGGCGCGGGCCTGGACGTGACCGACCCGGAGCCGCTGCCCGACCGCCATCCGCTGTGGAAGCTGTCGAACTGCGTGATCAGTCCGCACATCGGCGGGCAGTCGCCGGAAGCGATGGATCGGCAATGGCGGCTGTGGCGGGAAAACGTGCGCCGCTTCGCGGCCGGCGAGCCGCTGCTGTGCGTGGTGGACAAGGAGCGGGGGTATTGAAATCGTTTTCATTCTGGAGCCTATTCCGATGACACGCGCCTACTGTTTCGCTGCCCTGCTGGGGACGTTCCTGGTCCCAGGCCCCCTGCTCGCGGAAGGGACCGGGAAAATCACCGGTCTTTCCCTGTATTCGGACCAATGCGTGGAGACGCTCAAGGAAGCCCTGAGCAAGGTGGAAGGCGTTTCTGAAATCAAAGTCGATCTGAAGTCGCGAACAGCCGCCTTCAAACTGAAGGATGAGGAGGCAACGAACCGGCTTTACATCGCAGTCGCCAAGGCGGGCTTTCATGGCAACTACGACATTGCCAAGAGCGTGGCGATCAAAGGTTTCATTCCGGTAGCGGAGCCCATCGTTTCCAGAGACGAGTTTGCGGAGATCAAGTTCAAGAACATGCACGTCTGCTGTACCGAATGCGAAAAGGTCATTGCTGGTTTGTTCAAGGACGCCAAGGTGGAATTCTCCGGTAAAGGACCGCTCAAAGAGGTGAAAATCACTGGCCGAAAACTAACCCTTGCCAAAATCATGGAGCCCCTGCGGAGCGCAGGGTTTCGCGTCGTACTCGCAGACTGAATCAACCATGAGGCACGGCCGCCGGGCGCGTTTGCTTGTTGCCGATTGCTCGTGGAGGTTAGAATCTCTGTGTGGCGTCCCTGCTCTGTTCCGCGGAGAGCAATTCATGAACAACGGCAAACTGCCCGAGCGCGAATTCAACGTGCTGCCGCCGGAAATCTGGCGGCAGCACGAGGGAAAGGTCATTATTTACAGCGAGGATGAACAGCGAGTCATTGGGGTCGGGGATACGGAAGATGAAGCTTTCGCGCAGGCGGAAGCATCCGGAACCAAGGGACTTTGGCATATTCATCATGCCGCGCGCTGGGGCGAGGAGCAGTTTTAGGAATGAGCCATGCAGTTTCCGTATACGTCGGTAGGGCCCGGCATCTTCCGTCCCATTGTTCCACTGCTGCTCCGCGGCCCTGCCAGCACTTTACTGAGCGATGGCTTGCTCGATAGCGGTGCCGACCGCACTTTGCTGAGTCCGCGTGTCGCTCGTGGCCTGGGAATCGATGTAGCCGCCTTACCCATTGCCGTCTCGATCAAGTCAGCCACCGGCCACAAAGTACCCTGCAAATTTACGCGGATGACCGTCGAACTGATTCGAGGCAGCGAGCGCATCGGCTGGGTTGCCGAGATGGTCATTCCGGTGACAGGCGTCGATCAATCCCACTGGGGCTTCAAGGGCTTTCTCGAATACTTTCGCAGCGAGTTCGACGGCCCCAATCGGATGATTACCTTGACCCCAGGCAGCAATCTCCCGCCCGTGCCGCCAACTCCTTGAGCGACATCACGATCACCGAAACCGCCGCTCCGCCGTGGGGTTGAATTGTGTGCTAGAATAGATCACTTTCGGATACCCCACTTCGCAGGGAGCTTCACGATTATGCGTATGCACCGCCTGATGGTCCTGGGATTCCTGCTGGCCGCCTGCCTGGCGATCGACGCTGCCGCTCAGGTGGAGGCCGGCAAGGCCAAGGCCAAGGACAAGGGCCGGATGCAGTCGGCCTCGACGACCGTGTTGACCGATCCGCTGGAGTCGGCCGAGACGGTGGCCAAGCTCAAGCTGACGACCGCGCAGAAACCCGCCGTTGACAAGTTGCTCAAGGAATTCGACGCCAAGCTGAAGGAACTGGTGGCGAAGACGCCAGTCGAGAAGGCGCCGGCCCCGTCGAAGTTCGCCAAGTTCAAAAGCAAGGGCAAGGGCGACGGCGCGGGCACGAATTCGGCCGCCATCGGGCCGGCCATCGAGCTGCGCGATGAGTATGGGGAGAAATTCGTGGCCCTGCTGACGGAACCGCAGAAGAAAATCCTCGACGACATCCACCTCAAGATGGGGGAAGCGCTCTTGCTGGGCGGTAACAAGAAATAGCGGCGCGAGCGAGCGTGCAAAGCCGCAAGCGGCATGAAGGCGGACGGCCCCGGAGGACTTCATTCCTCCGGGGCCGTCCGCTTTTTCAGGGCTGCTTCCAGCGATAGACGCGCCACAGGTTGGAAAAGTCGTCCGTCCAGCGGACGCCGTCGGGAGTGGACGGCACTTCGATCCATTCGGTATCGGTCGCCAGTCCGCCGAGGTCCGCCCGCTGGCGGGCCATCACTACCCAGTGGGAGTTGTTCTGGCCCAGGCCGGCATGGTTGTCGGTGCGCTCGACGGCGACTAGCTGGGCGTCGGCGGCGAGGTTGCCCAGCATCGGGCCGAGGTCGAGGTAGCGGTTGGAAATGTGGAACGCCACCAGCCCGCCCGGCGCCAGCTTCTGGACGTAGGTTTGCAAGGCTTCGCGCGTCAGCAGGTGCATGGGGATGGCGTCCGAGCTGAACGCATCCGCGAGGATCAAACCGTACTTTCCGTCCGGCGCGCGGGCGATTTGCAGCCGGCCGTCGCCCAGGACGATCTTGAGGTTCACGCCGCGCTGCTCGGCGTCGCTCAAGAAGGTGAACAGGTTTCGGTTGCGGGCGATGCGGACCATGGTCGGGTCGATCTCGTAGAAGGTCACTTCTTGCCCTGGCCGGCCGAACGCCGCCATCGTGCC
>JAGVLI010000609.1 GCA_020054355.1 Planctomycetales bacterium
ACGGCGCATGGCAGCTGGCGCATCCAGCCAGTGCAGCGCCTCGGAAGTGCTGGCCCACGAATGCGGCCATACCCAGCAACCAGCCTATCTCTACGACCTGTATTTGCCGGTAGTGGGCACAGTCACGCTGTTGCGCGAGGGGCCGCATTGGTGGAACTACTTCGAGAACCAGGCCAGCGAACAAGGGCTGTTCGGCGGCATCGTCAACGGTTCGGTGTGTGCGGAGTTGATGAAAAGCGTTTGTGATCGCCAGGCTGCCAAATAGGAATCCGATAGCTCGAACGGTTTTTCAGCACTTTAGAACGCGACGGAACCAGATTGGCGATGAGAATTTGCCTCCATGCGCCGGACAAGTGTTCCCGCCTTGTCGGAGTCCAGCAGAGCCAAAACGGCATCCGCGGGCACAGCGACACCAAGGTGCAATGGTGGGATGGCGCAGACTGAATCCAGGGATGGGCTCGGTTTAGCACCGGCAAGTGTAGCATACCCAGAGTACGAAGGCGGAGATGAATAGGCGACCGGATCACTTGCCGGCAGCAATACAGTCTCAAGCATAATGCCTGCAAACAAGACGGTCGGGCGACCAACGGTTAATCCGCCAAATGGCTCAAATGGAGTGCGCAAAGCAATCAAAGGTCCACCTGAGTTGCCCGGAAATGTCGGGGCACTTGTATAAATTTTGCGGCTAACAGGGTCTAAGCCAGAAATGACCCCGTCCAAAACCAGCGGCGTCGCCCGCTGCGGATTCAGGCCGTGAAGGCCATAGGGGCAACCGACCGTGAAACATGGCATCGACGGAAGCAAGTTCGAAAAATGCAAACAGTTCTCAGCAGTTACGGACTTGATGGTGCAATCGGGCGGCACGGGCATAGGCGCAATCGCAAGGTCGTTTTTCTCATCTTCGATCCAAGAAAGCCCATGGTTGGCCAGTATTTTCCCAACTTCAACAACGACAACTCCTTCGCCCGATGAACGTGTAACAAGTACCGTCACCGCAGCCGGCCCAACCTTGGATACAACGTGCCGGGCAGTAACTATCCACAAGAAGGGGGACTTGTGAAAAAAAACGCACGCCCCAAAGGCTGCCCACAGGTTATCTTCCCGGAGGCGGCCGATGGGAGCAAACGCGCTGAGCCATTCGGTCGAAAGCATTTCACAACCTTAGCTAAAATGTACCGCTCCCGAGATATTCAACTTGCCGCAGTTCCTTCGGCGGCAGGGACCGGCAGGTCGCTAACCCCGCTGGCGTCGAACGCCGCAGCCTGCGAGACAAAGGTAGGCGAAAACAGTCGAAATGTTGGCGGATACTGTGCCAACTCGCGACGAATTCGTTCCTGCTCTTCACGGAAGCGTTCCCGCTCTTGGCGGATACGTTCATCCAGCCAGCGCTTCATCAGCACCTGATAGCCGATGCCAGTTCTCCTGGCGAATTCTCTAAGTATTTCGACCATCTGTCGCGGCAGCCGAATACTGACAGCTACCGATTCCTTGGCGCGGGGGACGGCATTCGGAGCATCCTCCCAATCCACTGGGGAAACTCTGCGTTCGTCCCAGCGACGGGCTTCTTCAGCCAACTCTTCTTCGTTGATGCGTCTCTCAGTCATTGCCGCCTCCAATAGGACTCGCCCTCTTCTGGCTCAAACGCCGTGATGGGTCTCAGGAACCGTTTGTCTCCCTCTCGCCAGTCCTCACAGACGACAAACAACCAACGGCCAGCGCTGGTCGCTCCCCAAAAGCACGTTCGATCGGGAACGTCCTTGTGACGTTTCGCTTCGACTACTGCGGGCGGAATTTCCAGCAGAACCTCTTCCACCTCTGTTTCGGTCACATTGTTGATTGCGATGTGATCGGACCCAAAGGCAGGGTTTCCTCGAACCCAATCGATTTCGACATCCAGCATGTCGAAGTTCGGGGTTGCCTCATGGCTTTCGTAATCGTCGAACAGACGATCGAAGTCAGCATCGTCCATCCGGTTGTATATACTTCAGTATATACGGCTCGTCAACTGGTTTCGCGGACATGGTAACGAAAGTTGAACCATCACGGCAGCGGTGCCGTGCCCAGGCTCCAGTTGCCCAGCTTCCATTCGCCGTTCTCGAACAGATACGTGAACGTGAAATTCACCCGGTTCGGCGCGGTCGGGAAGTGGCCGCCGACGGTGAACTCGCCTTCCTTGGTCAGCACGGCGGGCTTGCTGAAGATCGGCGCGACGTCGCCGACCGAGGCGAATTCCGGCGGCGGGCGGTCCTCGAAGAGCTTCATCGAGCCTCGGAGCTTTTCCGTCGACTCGATGCGTTGCCAGAAGCCGATCAGCCGCGGAAAGAGCAGCTTCACGTCCTTGGCCCGCGCGGCCTTATCGACGTCGAGAATCGTGGCGGTGAGCAGCTTGCGCAGTTCGTCCTCGGGCGGCACTTGCTTGCCGTCGGGCTTGTAGGCAGGCACCGTGGCTTTCGGCGTGGCGGCCGGCCGGGTGGCGGGCAATTTGTACGTCGTCTTCGGCAGGTTGGCGGCGCTGGTGGAGCGGACGAACGGGTCGGGATCGCCGTCCGCCCCGGCGCGATGCCAGAGCAACATCAGGGTGGTTGCGAGGCCGCCGGTGCAGACCAGCAGCAGCAGTAAAAGGCCGACGCCAACCAGCACCACGCCTCGCTTGTGATTCATGAGGGCAACCCTTTCCGAAATGCAACGACAGCATTTGCTTCGGCCATGATCCTACCGTGCGCGGCCGGCCAGTGCAAAGGGCTGCGCGGTTCTCGTCTTGTTCGCTTTCCCGGCCCTGGGCTATAACCTGTGCTCGTTTCGTTCACGGTCTGGCCCGGATGCCCGCAAGGATGCGGAGGCGGTGTTCGCCAATGGATTTCGCACTGCTCCTGCTGCTGCTGGCCACCTTTTTCTGCCGGCCGCAAGACTTCGTACCCGAACTGGCGGACCAGCCCCTCTATCTCGGCCTGCTGCTCATCTGCGGGCTGGTCTCCTGGCCGGCGATCCTGGATCAGCTCACCAGCGATTCCCTGAAGAAACGGCCGATCACGGTCTGCGTGCTCGGTCTGCTGCCGGCCATCGTGCTTTCCCATCTCACGCAGTTTTCCATCTGGGGAGCGCGGACCTCGGGCAGCGGCTTCGCCCGCGTGCTGCTTTTCTATCTGGTGGTGGTCGCGGCCCTGTGTACCCCGACGCGCTTCCAGCGCTTCCTGGCCTGGCTGGCGGCCTGCATTCTCGCCATCACCGTCCTGGCGATGCTCGAGTATCACCAGGTCATTTCGCTGCCGCAGCTGACCACGCTTCAGGAGCGCTACGTCAACGACGACACCGGGGAAGAGACGGTCATTCCCCGCCTGCGCACCCTCGGCCTGTTCAACGATCCCAACGATCTCAGTCTGCTGTTGCTGTTGGGGATGGGCATTTCGCTCTATCGGGCCGGTCAGCCGAGCAGCGGCATCGGTCGATTGCCCTGGTTGGGCTGCTTGCTGGCGTTCGGCTACGCGCTGGCCCTGACCCAGTCGCGTGGCGGCTTGCTCGGCTTGCTGATCGCCATCTTGGTCCTGCTGAAATACCGCTTTGGTTGGTGGAAAGCGGGGGGCCTGGCGGCCGTGGCCGTGCCGGTCCTCCTGGTGCTGTTTGCTGGTCGGCAGACCGATCTGAACTCGACCGAGCATACCGCGCAGGAACGCATCCAGATGTGGAGCGAAGGACTGAGCATGCTCAAGAGCGCGCCGTTCTTCGGCATCGGCCAGGGCCTGTTTGAAGACGAGGCCGGCCTGGTGGCGCACAATTCCTACCTGCACTGCTTCGCGGAACTGGGCCTGTTCGGCGGCATGCTGTTCCTCGGCGCGTTCGTCGCCGCGCTCTGGAGCTTGCACCGCCTGGGCACCTGTCTGCCGGCCGGCGGCGACCCCGAGCTGAAACGGCTGCATCCCTACCTGGTGGCCATGACGGCGGCCTACGCGGCCGGCATCATGTCGCTGTCGCGCTCCTACATTCCGCCTACTTACCTGCTGCTCGCGCTGGTGACGGCCTACACCAGCCTGCTGGCGCAGGGCCGCCCGACCCTGCCGCTGCCTGCTTTCGACCTGCGTTTTCTCCGGCGGCTGACGATGGTGAGCGTGCTTTTCCTGGTGGCGATGAAGGTCTTCGTGCGCTTTTCATTGCAGCGAAGTTGAGCCGAACTCAAGGCGACCTCTGAAACGCCACCTGGCCGTGCAAATCGAACAGCGAGCCGCGCTGCCGTCCAAGCTTGGCAAAGCCTCTCGCGGTCATCAGCGCGGTCAATTCCTTCTCGTCGAGCGTCGGGCCAACATCCAGCAATGCCAGGGCAGTGGGAGTCATGATGCGCTGCAACTCGGCCAGCAGCGGTTCGATGGTTTTGCCCGTCAAGTGATGCCCGACGACCCCGCTGGCGTTGACCAGATCGATGCTGCGTTCCGCCACCGGCGTGCCGTCCGGCTGGCGCAGCGTTTCAGTCACTCCCTGAACGACGAACTCCACCGCGGCGACTGCCCCGGAATGGTGCCGATAGGTTCGTTGCCGGGCGATGGCCGCGAGGTGCTCGGTCAGTTCGTAGCCGACGATGCGCGAGCCGGCTGGGCAGTAGCACGCCAGCACGCGGGTCGAGCCGCCGGTGCCGCAGCCGAGATCGATGACTTGCAAGGGCCGATCCGGCACCCTGCCATGCAGTCCCTGCGGGATCGTCCGCCAGTTGGCCCACTCCTGCCGGCCATTGACGGCATCGAACTCCTCCGGGCGCATGGCGGCATAGGCCGCGGCGCACGTCGCCGGATCGCTCGAACGGAACTGTATGCCGCGCGCGGTCAATTGCCGTTCCGCATGCCATTGCCGCCAGCAGACCTCGATCAGGCCGCCTGGGCCGTGGCGCTGAATCAGTGCTTCATCCAGCTGTAAGGCCGCTTCGTTCAGACTTGTTACTCTGTCGGTTGTCATCTGGCTCCATCCGCCGGGTGCCGTAGGGTGGGTCGAGCGTACTCGCGAAGACCCACCGAACGATATTGAGGTTTGCGGCGCAACG
>JAGVLI010000263.1 GCA_020054355.1 Planctomycetales bacterium
CCGGAGCGTCGGTGGGCAGGCTGGCGGGGCGCGGCCGGGCGACGAACTGCTGCAAGGCCAGGATGCAGCGCTCCTCGCGCTTCGCGTCCTTGAAGGCGAGCTTGCCGGCCTGCACTTGCTCGAACCACTCCTTCAGGCCGCGCAGCGCCCAGAGGTTGACCGCGTCGATCTCCTTGGGAGACTTGAGGATGTCGAGCAGGGTGTCCAGCGCTTCTTCCTGCTTGGCCTCGGCCAGTCCGGCCAGCATGCGCGCGGCGTTGACGCGCACGATCGGCTTGCTGTTCTTGGTCAGCACTTCCCGCAGGCAGGCGATGCACTCCTTGCTGAACACCTTCAGGTAATCCACCTGCTCGGACTTCAGCTCCCGCTTGCCGCGGATTTCGGGCAGCAGGCAGATTTTTTCCTGAAACTCCCGGACCAGGTCGTTCATGGTCACGGTCGATTTCGTCTTTTCGTCGTAGAAGCCCGGATGGAACTTGGTGTCCGTGATCCGGTAGACGTACCACATGGCGGCCTTGGACAAGACGGCCTTGTTCTCGTCCGTCTCCTTGCTCGCCAGGTCGATGACCAGTTTCTTGCCGCCGCGCAGTTCGTTCAGGCGTCCGGTTTCGCTCGGCGATTTGAGCTGATGGTCCAGGCTGCCAAGGTAAGCTTGCTGGTTCGGCGCGGGCTGGAACGGTCCCTGCGCTTCCAGTTCAGGCACCAGCAAACCCGCGCTGCAAAGCAGCAAGCCAGCGGCGACGGAGCAGGAACGGAATAGTTTCCGCATGATGATTTATTCCCGTGCTTGGAAAGCCAATGGCGAAGACTTCCCCTGAATTGTAACTGCCCTCACAGGGTGCAACAACCGTGGAACCGATTCGTTGGCAGTCTGCTGCTTCGGATTACACCGTCTATACCGGCGCTGCCAGGCTGAGATAATCCGGACGATCCGTCGGGCCGCGATGCCGAAACGCCCGGACAATCTCGCCCCGGTGCAGCAGAATCACGCCCGGCATTCGCAGCACATCGGCGGTGGGTCTTCCGCCCCGGTGCCCGCCGCGCCACGCTTGCCAGTAGCGTTTCAGGCTCTTCCAGGTCAGGAATTGCCAGACGCGCGCCCGGCCCAGACCGAAGGCCCGGTACAGCACGCCTTCCGGATCGGAAAAGCGCGGCACATCTGCCAGCCCGTATTCCTCGGCGATCGCTTGTGCTTCTCGCTCACTATTGGGATGGACGAACGCCAACTGCGTTCCCCGCGCCGCGATGGCCTGGCGTTGTTTCGCCAGGTCGGCCAGCGCTTCGCGGCAGAGCAGTCAGCCCAGGTGCCGCAGGAATACGACCAGGATCGGCCCGGACTGCGACAGAGTATCGAGGCGGCTGCCCTGCTGGCTGGGTATCCGAGTACACGCCTCCGCGATTTCGAGCGTATCTTTTTCCACCTCTTCCAGATGGTCGCGCCAGACCCGCCGCAGGATCAGGAAAAACGGGAGCCACCAGACCAGGTCGTTGCCGACATTGATCCAGCCGAAGGCCCAGGGCAACTCTCCGGCCAACGCAGCATGCACGAAGCCGATCGGCCCCAGGACTTTTCCGAGCAACCCCACCAGCACGATAGACCAATGGCGGCGCGGATTGAAGGCCGCGATCCCGTAGCCCAAGCCGAAGACGGCAACCATCATGCCGACACATTGCCAGAGTTGCGGATAGTTCGGCGGTTCCAGACCCGCCCACTGAAGTGAAGCCAGCGGAAACAGGACGATGAGCGTGCCCCAGGCGACGTTGTACGCGGCAGCCGCCAGCAATACGGCGGGCATCCAGCGGGGCAGCGGCTTGGGTGATTGGTTCACGGGAGGAATCGATTCAGATGGCTTGCAGCTTTACGGAAATTTCCAGACGTCCGCCGTCACGCAGTACCGTCAGCTTGACCTGGTCGCCGACCTTGTGTTCGGCCAGCAGCTGGAAGAGATCGTCCGCGGAGGCCACCGGCTTGTCGTCCAGCGCCACCAGCACATCTCCCAGTTGCAGCAGCCGGCCGCGCGCATCGATCTTAGTCGGTTGTATCCCTGCCTTCGCGGCGGCGCCATTCGGCACCACTTCGGTAATCAGGATGCCATTCTTGATGCCCAGCCGCTTGGCCGCCTGGGCGCTGGCCAGCTGCACTCCCAGGCCGGGACGGTCCACTTTGCCGTTGCGGATCAACTCCGGTATCACTTGGTTCACGGTATCGACCGGAATGGCGAAGCCGATGCCGGCGTTCGCGCCGGACGGGCTGTAGATTGCCGTGTTGACGCCGATCAGCCGGGCGGAACTGTCCAGCAGCGGGCCGCCGGAATTGCCGGGATTGATCGGGGCGCTGGTCTGGATCACGCCGTTGATCGGCCGGCCGGTGACCGCTTTCATGCGCCGGTCCAGAGCACTGACCACGCCTTCGGTGAAGGTCAGGCCCACGCCGAAGGGGTTGCCGAGCGCGTAGGCCCGCTGCCCGACGCGGATGTCCTTGGACGTGCCCACCGCGATGGCGGTCAGGTCTTCGGGGGCATCGATCCGCAGCACCGCCAGATCCTTGTCGGGAGCGGCACCCACTAGCCGGGCTTGCAGCACCTTGCCGTCGTACATGTGTACCTGGGCGGCGCGGGCATCCTGAATGACGTGAAAATTGGTGACGACATAGCCGCGCGGGTCCCAGATGAAGCCCGAGCCGGTGCCTTCGGGCAATTCCTCCACGTCTTGCGTCAGCGGATCGCGGCGGTAGCCCAGCGTGGTGATAAAGACGACGCTCTTCTTGGCCTTCTCGTAGACTTCGATATTGACGATTTCCTCCGGCGTCAGGTTATCTCGCGGGGCAATGACGCGCGGCACCGCCGTGGGATCGTGCAGCACCGGCAGCCTGCCGAAGGGCCAGTACCACCAGGCAAAGAAGGCGGCCACCACCAGGACCGGGATCAACGGCATGACCCGTTCCCAGAACCAGGAACGGGATGAAGAGCGGTGAGCCGATTCGAGGTCGTTACTCATGCGCGGTCCTCCGCCGCCGGCAGCTTTGTACGAAGACAGCAGACCCTCCGAGCGTGGGTTAGGATTCCGATCCTGACAGACCGTGTTGGCTGTCAGGATCGGAATCCTAACCCACGCTCGCCCAGGGCCTGGATGATGCCTCAACTCTGAAAATCGAACGGATTCGGCGGAAACGTGGTGATGTCGTCGCCCGGCACCCACTTTTCCTCGCCGTCGCGAAAAGTGACGCGGAACCGCATGCCTTCGCGCGCTTCCACCCGTGCCGGCTGCATGTCGCCGTCGGGGTGGCGGGTCAGGACCACGGTGCCTTCCTTGGGCACGCCGGATTCGGCGGCCATCACCACGATCTGGTGCGGTTCGAGCCACATGGCGTCGCCGTCGTCCCAGATGACATGGCGAATCCGGCCTTCCTCGGCATCGATGATGCCGGGAAACCACCGGCCGTCGATCCACAGCGCCCAGACGCGCGTGCCTTCGCGCAACAGGTCGTCCCGGTCGGCCGATTCCGGCACCAGGTCGTCCAGTTCGCACCAGAAGGCGTCATGGCGCGTTTTGACCTGATAGAGCCGGCCCTGCTGACCCGACACTTCACCCGTGCTCCAGAACGGCATGGACGGGCCGCGCCCGTAACGGAACGCGACCCGCGTGCCGATGGGCACCAGGGACTTCATGCCGGTGGGACGGCCCTTGCTGCAGGGACAACTGTTGTCTTCGATGATCCAGCCGCATTTGACGCAACGCATTGTCCCCCTCCGTTTGTCAGTTCCGTTCCCGCGGCGCGTGGCTGGTGAACCTCAGCCCGCGCGTGCTTTCATCATAATCGATGACGACCTTCTGACCATCCCTGACTTCTCCCTTGAGGATCATCCGGCCCAGCACCGTCTCGATCTCCTTCTGAATGACGCGCTTCAGCGGTCGGGCGCCGTAGGCCGGATCGTGCCCGGTCCGGACCATGTGCGTCTTGGCCGCGTCGGTCAATTCCAGCTCGACATGCCGTTCCTCCAGCCGCTTGCGCAGCCGTTCCAGCTGAATATCGACGATCTTCTTCAGGTGTTCCTCGGCCAGCGCGTGGAAGACGATGATCTCGTCCACCCGGTTGAGGAACTCCGGCCGGAAGTGCCGGCGCATCTCTTCCAGCACCGCTTCCTTCATCCCTTCGTAATTCGCTCCAGAGAACGTTCCCTTGTACTCCAGGATGCGATGGCTGCCGATATTGCTCGTCATGATGACGATCGTGTTCTTGAAATCGACGGTGCGGCCCTGGCCGTCCGTCAGTCGGCCGTCGTCCAGCAATTGCAGGAGGACGTTGAACACGTCGTGATGCGCCTTCTCGATTTCGTCGAACAGCAGGACGCAGTAAGGACGGCGGCGCACCGCTTCCGTGAGCTGGCCGCCTTCCTCGTAGCCGATGTAGCCAGGGGGCGCGCCCAGCAGCCGGGCGACGGTGTGCTTTTCCTGATACTCCGACATGTCGATGCGGATCAGGGCTTTTTCGTCGTCGAACAGGAACTCCGCCAGGGCGCGGGCCAACTCCGTCTTGCCGACGCCGGTCGGCCCCAGGAAGATGAAGGAGCCGATGGGCCGCTGCGGGTCTTTCAGTCCGCTGCGGGCGCGGATGACCGCTTCCGACACGGCTTGCACCGCTTCTTCCTGGCCGATCACGCGCTGGTGCAGGATGTCTTCCAGCACCAGCAGCTTGTGCTTCTCGCCTTCGAGCAGCTTGGACACCGGGATATGGGTCCAGCGGCTGACCACCGCGGCGATGTCTTCCTCATCGACCTCTTCCTTGAGCAAGCGCGGGCCGACGGCGTTGCGCTGGCTGGTGGCGATGCTTTCGAGGTCGGCCACCTGGCGCTCGAGGCCGGGCAGCCTGCCGTACTTGATTTCGGCGGCCTTGTTCAGATCGTACTGCCGTTCGGCCTGCTCCATTTCGCTTTTCGCCCGCTCGATGTCCTCGCGGAGCTTGCGGACCTTGTCGACGTTCTCCTTTTCCTTCTGCCACTGGGCGCGCAGCGCGTCGCCCGCGGCGCGCGCCTCGGCCAGCTCCTTTTCCAGTTTTTGCAAGCGCTCGCGCGAGGCCGCGTCCTTCTCCTTTTTCAGCGCTTCGCGCTCGATCTCCAGCTGCATGACGCGGCGGGACAACTCGTCCAACTCGGTCGGCATGGAATCGATTTCGGTGCGCAGCTTGGCCGCCGACTCGTCCACCAGGTCGATGGCCTTGTCCGGCAGGAAGCGGTCGGCGATGTAGCGGTGCGAGAGCAGCGCGGCGGCCACCAGGGCGGCATCCTTGATGCGCACCCCATGATGCAGTTCGTAGCGCTCCTTCAGCCCGCGCAGGATCGAAATCGTGTCCTCGACGGTCGGCTGATCGACCAGCACCGGCTGGAAGCGCCGCTCCAGGGCGGCATCCTTTTCGATGTGCTTGCGATACTCGTCCAGGGTGGTGGCGCCGATGCAGTGCAACTCGCCGCGCGCCAGCATCGGCTTGAGCAAGTTGCCTGCGTCCATCGCGCCCTCGGCCTTGCCCGCGCCGACCACGGTATGCAGCTCGTCGATGAACAGGACGATCTGTCCCTCCGATTCCTGCACCTCCTTCAGCACCGCCTTCAGCCGTTCCTCGAACTCGCCGCGATACTTCGCGCCGGCGATCAAGGCGCCCATGTCCAGGGCGACCACGCGCTTTTCCTTGAGTCCTTCGGGCACGTCGCCCCGGACGATCCGCTGCGCCAGCCCTTCGACGATGGCCGTCTTGCCCACGCCAGGCTCGCCGATCAGCACCGGATTGTTCTTGGTCCGGCGCGACAGCACCTGGATGACGCGGCGAATCTCCTCGTCGCGGCCGATGACCGGGTCGAGCTTGCCGATCTCGGCCAGCTTGCACAGGTCGCGCCCGTAGCGTTCCAAGGATTGATAGGTGCCTTCCGGGGTCGGCGAGGTGACCCGCTGATGGCCGCGCACTTCGCGCAGCGCCTTCAGCAGCTTGTCGCGATTCAGCCCGAATTCCTTGAGGATTTTCCCGGTGGGGCCGCTGTCGTCCGTCATGGCCAGCAGCAGATGCTCGGCCGAGACGTACTCGTCCTTGAACTGCTTGGCCTCGTTCTCGGCCTGTTGCGACAGCAGCAGACCTAACCGACGGGCCACGCTCGGCGACTCACTGCCGCCGCTGACGCGCGGCAGCTTTTCCAGTTCGCGGTGCAGGCGGAGCTTCAGCGCGTCCAGGGGCACGTCGGCTTTTTGCAGGATCGCCGGGGCCAACCCGCCTTCTTGATCGAGCAGAGCGAGCAGCAGATGTTCGAGATCGACCTGTTGCTGGCCGAAGCGCAGGGCCAGCTTTTGCGCGCCTTGCAGCGCTTCTTGCACTTTCTCGGTAAAGCGGTTGCCGTCCATCATTTACTCCCTCACCTGCTATTGGTTGTTTGGTATTTTCTATTGGCAATTCTCGTGCCGGGTGCCTGGACCGGGCATCTCTCAGAATTGGATGCGCCGCCTCGGAAAACGACTCAAAAACTCGCTACGGCCAGACGAATTTCCGCCGGAAGTGACAATTTGTCCACAGGGGATGCCCAGACTTCGCTCGACCGCCGGACTCTGGCTTGATTTCACTGGAAATTCCCGCAGGCATCCGCCAAAACAATAGTTAATCACTCAACACCTGTCCGGGAACCCGGTCCATGAACTATGAAGCCCGCGAGAAACTGAAGAAGTTCATCGCGAATTATGGGGCGGCCGTCTGCAATACGCCACGCAGCTGCGAGATGTTCCTGCTGACCCAGCTGGCCGACTATCCGGATGAGCGCAAAGTCCTGGTCGAAGCCCTGCGCCAGGGCGCTGTGACCAAGCTGCTAGCGCGGGAAGGCGGGCGGTCCTGGGACTCGCTGTCCTACGAGCTGGCCCAGCAGCTGCGTACCTCGGCCAGCATGAGCGAAGAGGAATCAAGCTGGGCCATCGATTCCTGGGGATTGGCGCTGGGCAAGCATCCCGAATCGACCGCCATTACCGCCGAAGCGCCGCCGCCGCCCCCTGACCAGGATCCGACGATCCGGAATGAGGACAATCTCAAGCTCAAGGCGTTCACGCCGATCGTCGCCGTGGGGGGCGCAGCCGGGTCCGGCGTTGGCGCGCTCTTGCTGGGTATCGTCTTCTTCCTGTTTGTGTCCGCTGGCGGCGATGTGGCCAGCAAGTTCGCCAAGAAGGACCCGCGCGTCAAGGAAGCGGTCGCCGCCCAAGAAGTGGCTTCCTTCGCGCTCGTCATGGCGCTGGTCGGGGCCGCCGCCGTATCCGGCGGTGTGGGTGGCGGACTGGGCTGGTTCGTGGGACGCGGGACCAGCAATCCGTGGGCCGGCTTTTGGACCACCTTCTCCGCCGGGCTGATCGCTTCCGCCATCGCGACCCGGCTTTGCCCCTGTTTCGGCACGGTGTTCGTGTCGTTCATTGCGACCTTTGGCGCGGCCCTGAGTGCCGCCTATGGACTGGGCGGCCGCTAGCGCGCTGCCAGGCACTGTTTGCCCGTGGGTTACGATTCCAATCGTGACAAACATCATGGCTTGTCACGATTGGAATCGTAACCCACGGGCCAGCGGTCTCTTGACTTGCGCCGCCGGCCGCGCTCGATCGAAAAGGAGCGGCGGCAAACTCATCCATCCCGCATTCCGGACGCCAAGGCCAGTCGCTCCGCTTGCAGGTTGCGCCGCGCGCTCCGCTCGAATTGATCGCGCATGAGCGCACAATGGAAGATGACCGGCCGTTCCTCGAACCGTTTCAACACAGCCGCGCGGCCCGCTCGGTAATCTGTCTCGGCAACCCAGGCGTATTCGCGCCGGATCGCCGCCGCGTACTGCCGATACTCCGCTTCTCCTGCTCCCAGGATGGCCAGGTCCGCATCCAGCAAAAGCTGGCCATCGATATCATCGGAGGCGGCGCTGTGCGATTTCGTCAACAGAATCAGTGCCGCGACCCGCTCGCTGAGCGGTTTCGGCACACGGAAGCGTTCCAGGACGGCCTGGGCAAGCAAGGCGCTCTGCGCTTCGTTGTCCTTGGCCCGCGCATCGTAGACCGCGTCGTGAAACCAGGCGGCGAGCAGAAGTGCTGGCAAGTCCTGCGCCAGCTGCTTCAGTTGATCGAGGGTTTCCAGGACGTGGCGCAGATGAGCCAGGTTGTGATAGTGGCGGTCGGGATGAGCATACCGCGCGGCCAGCTCGGCGAAAGCAGGCTCCGCGGCAGCCGGTTCAACACCGAGAGCGGCGCACAGCGACTGCCAATGTTCGTGCAGCCAGTCGTGCGGTGAGGCGGGCATTTCAGACGATCAGCGCGCGGCGATACAGCTCGAAAGCCGCTTCCCAGGCGTCGAACTGGTTGTTGAAGATGGGTTGGGTGGCATCCAGTTCGGGACCATCGGCGGCATCCTGGACGGCGGCTGCGAAACGTCCATTGCCGTCCGGGCGCACGGCGACGAAGGCGGCGCGCGTATTTGGGGCGGTCACCTTGTAGACCAGTTCACCCACCGGCTCGGCTTTGCCTTGGCGCTGTTTGAACCAGGATGGCACCACCAGGGACATAGCTGCATCCTCGCGACGAAACGGGTCACGCCTTGTTCGGAGCGACGGCGCGCTCGATGGTGCTGCGCACGTCCCGCAGCATCATCAGGAAGCCCGCCATGACCACGGCGAACAGCACGAACTGGGCCACGGTGTAGATCACGTTCAGGGCGCTGCGGGAGTTCTCGTCGGTCGTCAGGCCCAGGACGTACGCAGTCCCGCCGAACAGCATGTAGAGGAACAGCGCCCCCACGGGCGAAACCGCGAAGAACAGCAGGTAGTACAGCAGGTGCTGCGCCAGCCGCCGATTCTCGAAAACCCGGGCGACGCCGCGCATGAAGAACAGGAACAGCAGCCCGCCCGCCACCAGCATGATGAGCGCAGTGAAGTAGGCCATGCCGCGCACCACGGTCATCAAGCCGATCATGGACGCCCGGTCGCGCTGGATTCCCGGATCGTCCAGCGCGAACGACAGGAAGACCGCCAGCATGGCTGCCATGATGGCCAGGAAGATCGCGCCGGAAGCGCTCAGGGCCAGGTTGCGCAGCTTGCCGACCTGCGGCACCAGGCAGCACAGCCCACAGCCGAGCAGACAGCCGAGCAGGCCCAGGATCGCGATCGGAATGCCGACGAGCAGCAGCAGCTTGAGGAGGTAGGGTTCCGGTTGGATCATCAGGACCAGCAGGCGCATCAGGACCAGGGTGACAAAGACCACGATGATGGCGCCGGGCAAAAGACTCATGCCGAGCCGGACCTTGTGCCAGCCGGGCGCCAGGCGCACCATTTCGGCCGACATCGGCTGGACGGTTTGCCAGTCGTACTGCTGGGGGCCGCTGGGGCCAGGCGAAGCGCCAACCAGCCAGGGCCATTCGGGCGCATGTTTTTCCTTGGGGGCTTGCCAGGGGGGCGCCGGCCCGTCGTAGCCGGCATCACCGGCAAAGGGATTGGCGGCCGATGAGGACCGTGAA
>JAGVLI010000701.1 GCA_020054355.1 Planctomycetales bacterium
GCCTGCGACGATGGAACTGACGATCAACGGCAGCGCGCGGAACATGCTGATGATGCCGCCAGCCGCCACGGCGCCCGCGCCGATGTAGCGCAGGTAATTTTTGTAGAGGTCGCCCGGACCCATGTTGCGGATCAGGCCGGTGTCCTTGCCGGTTTCTTCATCGATGGACGAAACGGCCGGCGCCACCGGCTGGTTCAGCCCCTCTCCGAATGTTGCGATGAGCGGGCCGATGACAAAGAACGACAGCACGGCTCCAGCCATCATCAGGCAGGCGATGCGCGGGCCAATGAGATAACCCACGCCGAGCATTTCCGGTGAGAGATCGCCGCTGAGCGCAGCGCCCTTCAGGCCGACTTTTTCACCGGCGGCGGTTTCGGCGTACAAGTGCTGTTCCGGCTCGCCCGGCCAGAGTTTGGCGGCCTGCGTCAGATATTTATGGACGAAGGCGATGCCGAATCCGAGAAAGACCATCGCCGCCGTCATGCCGCCCTTTTCGCCGGCGACCAGCACCTCGGCGCAGGCCGTGCCTTCGGGGTATTTCAGCTTGCCGTGCTGCTTGACGATGAATGCCCGGCGCAACGGGATCATCATCAGGATGCCGAGCAGCCCGCCCAGCACCGAGACGGTCATAACGCGGATCCAATGCATCTCGAGGCCGAGCAGCAACAGCGCCGGCATGGTGACGCCGACGCCGAAAGCGATTGATTCGCCGGCCGAGCCAGTCGTCTGCACGATATTGTTTTCGAGGATGGTGGCGCGGCGAAATCCAAAGGAGCGCGAGAACGCCCGGAACAACGTGATCGACAGCACCGCGATCGGTACCGAGGCCGACACGGTCATGCCCACCTTCAGCAGCAGATAGAGCGACGAAGCGCCGAAGACGATGCCCAGCAGCGAGCCTAGCAGCACCGCGGACCAGGTGAACTCGGCCATCTGCACTTCGTCAGCCACGTAGGGCTTGAAGTCCCCCGTCGGCTTGGTTGGCACTTCCGGCTTGGCAACAATGCCTGTATCTGGGATTTCGGCAGGCGCGGACATGGCAACGGCTCCTTGCCGGTGATGAATGTCTGACGGTTGTGCATAGATTGGCGAGTGCCCACGCGGATTGCAAGGGAAAGTTTGGGGGCGAAGTGCTAAACCGCAAGCGGTTCAGGTCTCGGTGAACTCCACCCCTGGCTCGCCCGCGCGCACCTCGCCGATGACGTGCGTCGGCACCCGGCTGTCGATGAACTGCCGTTGGACGCTTTCCGCGAAATACGGACTGACGATGACCACAAAGCCGATGCCCATGTTGTAGACGCGGTCCATTTCCGCCTGCTCGATGTTGCCGAGCTTTTGCAGCCAGCGGAACACCGGCGGCACCGGCCAACTGCCGCGCTGCAAGAACACCCGACAACCGGCCGGCAGCACGCGCGGGATGTTGTCCACCAGTCCGCCGCCCGTAATGTGCGCCAGGCCGCGAATCACCCGTCGTTTCACCGGATAGTGCCGCACCACATTGAGGACGGGCCGAACGTAGATGCGCGTCGGTTCCAGCAGTTCCTCGCCGACGGTTCGGCCCAGTTCCGGGACGTAGTCGTCGATCTTCAGCTTGGCCACGTCGAAGACTGCCTTGCGCACCAGGCTATAGCCGTTGGAGTGCAGACCGGTGCTGGCCAGGCCGAGGACCACATCGCCCGGTTGGATGGCCCGGCCGGTAATCATGTGCTCGCGCTCGACGACGCCAACGCAGAATCCCGCCAGGTCGTATTCGCCGGGCTGATAGAAGTCCGGCAAGATGGCAGTCTCGCCGCCGACCAGGCAGCATTCCGCTTCCATGCAGCCATCGCTGATGCCCTTGACCAGGTCGCGCGTCAGCGGCGGGTCGTCCTTCGACATCGCCAGGTAATCGAGGAAGAACAGCGGCTCGCCGCCGGTGCAGAGGCAGTCGTTGACCGACATGGCCACCAGGTCGATGCCGACCGTGTCGTGCTTGCCGCGCAGCAGGGCGATCTTGAGCTTGCTGCCGACGCCGTCGCTGCCAGCCACCAGTACGGGATGGCGATAGTTGCGGGCGAACAGCCGGCTGTTGTAATCCAGGCTGAACAGGCTGGCGAAGAAGCCGCTCTTCTTGCCGCCCTTGCGCGGCGCCGACTCGAAGGGATCGAGCACGCGCGCGGTATGCGTGCGGCGCAGCAGGCCGGCAATGCCCGCCAGGCTCTGCTCGTAGAGTTCGAGGTCCAGCCCGGCATCGCGATAGGTCAACGGCTTGGGGGTTGCATCGCTCATGGAGGGGCATTGTATCGGACGGCCCGGCGATTGAAACGGGAGAGCTGCGAGGTGGCGGGGCAAGTTGGCGAAGGCGCGATTATCGCGGAAATATGTCGCGCGGAGAATCTGGCCGTTTGCAACTGAATGCCACGAATTCCGCACGCTGGTCTTGAAAAAAAAGTATAGCTGATCGCTGACAGCTTTTAGCTGTCAGCTATTTCAACCGATCGATGGCCTTTATCCCTGGCGATCCACGCACCACAGGCAGGGTCGATCGCTGCTACTTCCCCGCCGGCCTCCCCGTCGGCCCTTTCAAGCGGATGATGTAGACAGTGCCGTTGGTGTTGCCGACCGCCAGGTGCCGGCCGTCCGGGGCGAAGAGCAGCGCGGAAATGCCGCCCGGCAAGCGCCAGTCCTGGAGGTTCTTGTTGGCTTCGAGGTCCCAGAGGACCAGCCGGCCGTCGTCGTCGGCCGTGGCCAGGGTCTTGTTGTCGGCGGCGAAGCAGACGCCGCGCACCACGTTGGCATGGCCGGGCAGCGCCGGCAGTTGTTTGGGCGGCGACGCCTTCAAGTCCCACAGTCGCACGGAATGAGCGGGATCGTCGTTGCCATTGCCGTGGTCGGTGTTGGCGAAGGCCAGCAACCCGCCATTGGGCGCGAGGGCCAGCGCGGTGATCGTGCCGTTCTTCGCGCCATGAAAGCGATGCACTTCGCGCTTGTTGACCACGTCCCAGAGCCGCACGCTCTGATCGCCGCTGTCGCAGGCCGAGGCCGCCAGTTGTCCATCGAGGGCGGTCGCCAGCCAGGTCACCTTGCCCACGTGGCCGCGAAAGACATGCAGCGCCGTCGGTTCCGGGGTGTGGACATCCCAAAGGCGTACGGTGCCGTCGTTCGGGCCGTCGCGACCCGCGACAATCAGCAGCCGGTTGTCTTTACCGAAAATCACCGCGCCGGCCCGCGCTTTCTCGTCGGCGGCGTGCGACCAGGTGCGCGGCACGGTCGCCGGCAGGTCCCAGAGGCGGACACTGCGATCGGCGGCGCAGCCCACGGCCAAGCGCTTGCCATCTGGGCTGAAGGATACGGACGTAACCGCTTCTTGAACCTGCAACACCGCCCGTTCGCTGGGTTCGAGGCCGTTCATCTCCCAGAGACGGACGCTGCCGTCCAGTCCACCGGAAGCCAGGGTCTGGCCGTCCGGGGTGAAGGCCAGCGCGGCGACCGGGGCCGTATGCCCC
>JAGVLI010000735.1 GCA_020054355.1 Planctomycetales bacterium
CCAGGACGAGTCAGCCGCCGCCATCTGCGTGCAGGAAATCGAGACAATGCCCGCCGACCGGCCGCCGGTCAACATGCCGTTGCTGGCCCTGATCCGCGCCCGCCAGGGCAAACTGGAGGAAGCCAGGCAATGGCTGGACAAGACCAAGCCCTGGCGGCAAGGACTGGAAAAGGGACCACCGCAAGGCTTTCCGCTGTTGCTGTCCTACCCGTTCGACGTGTCGTTGCAGTGTCTGGTGCTTTGCCGTGAGGCGGAGCTGGTGCTGCGCGCGGCGGAGAAAAAGTAGTCCAGGATGTTCCTTGGAGCTTTGGACGAACTGTCGTCTTTGGAGCATCCGTCTCGATTAATCAATGGCGGCTCCGCGCGGCGGTCAGCGCGCCCCGAGCCCGTTCCATCGAATTCGTGGAGAATCAGTGATGAGACGAGCAGTCTACCTGGCGGCCTTGGTGTGGCTGGTGGTTGGCAGCGCGCGCGGTTGGACCGACGAAGTCGAGTCCCGCGAAAAGGCACTCGCCGCCATCCAGCGGGAAGGCGTGGAGATCGAGCGGGCCGAGACGGCGCCCGGCAATCCCGTGGTGAGCATCGTGTTCGGCTCGGCAGCCGAGGCCACCGACGCCGACCTGGCCCACTTGAAGTCCTTCCCCGAACTGCAAAACCTGGCTATCGTCAGCCGAGGCGTGACCGATGCGGGTCTGGTCCACCTGCAAGGCTTGACCAAGCTCCGCAGCCTGTACTTCGGCCTGTGCGCAATCACCGATAAAGGGCTGGAGCCGTTGAAGAAGCTGACCAGGCTGGAGGAAGTGACTCTGCGCAACACGAAGGTGACGGAAGCCGGCAACCGCGCGCTGGAGAAGGCGCTGCCCAGGCTGTGCGCCCGCCTGGAGCAAGAAGCGCTGGCGCTCCTCCGGAAGAAGAACATCCAGATCGAGATCGACGAGAGCCAGTCCGGCCAGCGCACGGCCAAGCTGTTATTCTCGTGCCATGCGAAAGAGTTCACCGATCGGGACCTGGCTTACCTCAAATACCTGCCGCCGATGGAATACCTGTTCCTCTACGGCAACATCACTGACGCCGGGCTCCGCGAGCTGAAGGAACTGACGAACCTCAAGTCCCTCGTGCTGAAAAGCAACGGCACCACCACCGACGCCGGCATTCAAGACCTCCAGAAAGCGCTGCCCAAGCTGAAGATCGACACACGGCCGTAGGCGTTCGCGGTCGAACCAAGGCCGCGACTCTATTTCGGCCAGGCGCCCCCGACGCTGCCGAAGTGACGCTGGAGCTTGGCAAAGTCGGGGCTGTCGGGGTCGGGCGTCACCGGGTTGTTCTCGAAATTGAGGTAGAGGCAGCCCAGTTCCGCGGCGGGCAGCCGCTCGAACAGTTGTTTCGCTCGTTCCTGGGCCGCAAGCCAGTGCTTTTTCAGTTCCTGGAGATCAACTGGACGGGCGAGGTTTTCGGTCCTCAGCTGGCTCTCCTGAAAGCGGGCATGGCGGTTGGTCTGGTCGAGCAGAAAGACCGGCGTGAACCCCGCATCCTTGCCGCACGCCGCCCAGATAACGGCACCCAGGCTCAGGTACGCTCGATCGATCAGGAGCACGTCGAGGAAATCGCGAATCTCATCGCGGCCGGCGAGGGCCAGGACCTTGTTCGTCGCCAGATCGGCCGGGTGCAGACAGTAGCCGAACTCCTCATCGGGCTGTGCCGGGAAAAAACGGAAGGGCGAGTCGGTCGTCCAGTCGAGTCGCACCCGCTCCTCTCCTTCGCTCACCTCCGCTCGGTACATGCCAGCCCCGCGCAGGTTCCATTGGACCGAGCAGCCCGCCTCCTGGAGCGCCTGCGCGTCGGCTTCCGCGAAGGCAGCAACGTTGGCCGCCGGGTCGTGAAAGATGTCGAGATCGTTGGAATAGCGCGGACTGCTATCGGCGCGGTTGATGACCGCGCCGCCCGCGAGATGACTTTCGGGGTTCCGCTGTTTTGCCAGGATGCGGGCGACCCGTTTCTGGAAGGCGGTGAGGGGCATTCCAGGACCCTCATTCGGAGGCGGGAAGGGCCGCTCCGCTGGGCTGAAGCTGACTCGCCAGCAGGAAGCCGCGATGACCGCCGTAGGTGCGCAAACCCTTCACGACGAAGGGCAGCAATTCCTCGGTGATGCGCAGGTCCGGAGGCGAGTGCCAGAAGCAGCGCGTGTGGAACTCCCGATAGAGCCGGTTGGCCAGCTCCAGGAGTTCGTTTCGATCGTGCGGCGCTGGGGTTGTCGCGGACATCCCTGCCTGGCTCCCGTCCGGAAGAAAGATTGACTGCACCTCTGGTAGTTTAACCCGCTGCGACTGGGCGTCAATCAGCGGACTGGATGCCGGGTGCCCAGCTCTTGCATTGAGACATCCGCCGAGCCGCGCACGAAGTAAGCGGTAGGGCGTCCGCTTACTTCGTGCGCGGCTCGGTAGTCTCGTTTCGGGCCGCGTGCAGTATATCCACAACCGGACCGCTTTGAGCAACTCTCGATTTACGTTCCGAGTGCCATCATTTCTCCCTCGTAAAATAATAGGTGCAGGCACCGCCGACTAAACCGGAGACGACCGGCAGCCAAGCGTTGAAGATGACTTTGAGACTTTCGGCAGCCGTTTCCTTGTTGCAAATGGTCAGCACGATCACGGCAACATAGTGCAGTGCCATGCTGATTCCCATGATCCAAACGAGCAAAAAGGCCAGCCGCTGCGTGGTCACTTCCCGATGGGCTTTGACGGTGCGCAGTTCCTGAACGTCGGTTACTTCACCGGCTTCAATCGCTTCGGCGTCCCGGTTTTGCGATTTGGGTTGGTCCTGCGATAGAGGCGATTCCTCGGTCATTTTTCCTCCTCGCTCGAAGGAGGAGCCAGAGTGGGAATGACCAGCACCCTTTCCTCATGGGTATCGGGATTGCGAACTACTACCTCTGTAAAGCCTTTCTGGGCTTGATTTTGCAGCGCATTCATTACTTGCAACGATTCGCGCACCGAATCGGCCATTGAGGAGAAGTGCCCTTGATCGGTGATCCTTTTGAGGCTGTCGAGGCTTCGTTCATCGAAGCCGAAAACCACCCTGCGAGTTTTTGCCATGTTTGTCCCTCCCGTTCGTTGCTGGTTCAGACATACGGACAGCTTAGCATTCGACATCGATTGTGTCAATACTTTACATCATTTTATACATCATATTCGATGTCAAATATGCGCGCCGTTTGCTGCTTTCCCGGCTCCTGACCGGCAAGCAACGAGAACCACCGCCGGAAAAGCAGGACGAACCGTCGGCGACAGCTTGCAAAGTTTACCGTGCCCGAATCCGGAAATTCCGCAGATCCAGGCTCTTTTCCGGCACCACCGCAATCGCCCCTTCGCCGACCTTCAATTCGGTCTTCAAGTCCTGCGTGTTGAGCCAGAGCTTGGCCGCGCCGTCGGCGACCTTCACTTGCAGATAGTTGAACTGCCCTTCGGGGTGCAGCAGCGGCTTGAGGTCGGGGTTGTCGAATGGCAGCTTGGTATCGCCCAGCAGCAGTGCGCCCGGGCCGCGAAATTCCAGGCGGAGCGTGTAGTTCTTGTAGGGTTTCGGTGTGGTCAGTTTGCCGTTGCCGGTCAGGATGTCGTCCTTCACCGTCCAGCCTTCGCCCTCGCCCTGGAAGGCTTTCGGGTTGCGGAAGACCTCGTAGCCGATTTCCTTGACGCGCAGGTTGCGGAAATCGATGGTGCCTTCGGCCTGGAAGCCGAGGTAGCCGCGCGCCGGCACGAACTCCTCGACTTCCCAGGCTGGCGTGCCGTTGACCCAGAAGGTGATTTTGTTGCCGACACAAAGGACGCGCCAGTCGTTCCATTCGCCGCTGCCGCCGACCTTGTGCAGTTCGGGCACACCCTTGCCCTTGCCCTTGAGCGCGGGCACCGTGTTGATGAGTTCGCCGACGGCGGGCTGGTTGAGGTTGATCTGATTCGCGCCCACGGTCTTGCCGGAACGCACGTAGAAGCCGCTGTTGTAGGACTTCTTGTGCGCCCGCCATTGCAGGCGCGCCTCGAAGTCGTCGAAGTCCCACTGACTGGCCAGGTCGGGATTGCCGCCCTTGAGCAGCTGGATCATGCCGTCGCCGGCCTTCCAGTTGTCGGGGATCACGTCGATGGTCGAGGTGAAAGGCTTCGCTTTGACTGTCTTGTCCGGATTGGGAATGGTGCCGCTGAAGCGCCAGCCGCTAAAGTCCTTGCCGTTGATGAGCGTGAGGAAGCCGTCCTTGATTTCCTCATCGGTTGGGGATTGCGCGGGCAGCGAACTGGCCACGAGGGCCAGGCCGAGAGTCAGGAGAGTGCAACGGAACATGGTGAAGTCCTTGGGTAAAGGGAGCGGACGATTCCAGTTTACCAGCCTGAAGCGCAAGCGAAGGACACTTTTCCGTTCCTTCGCTTTAAGGTGGACCTCATTCTCGTCCACGCCTGGGCCGTGAACCGCACGCCCTGGTCGATGTTGAACACGTCCGGCTGCCCACGACTCCAGGCTGCCTCCAGCATCTCCGGGCAGCAGGAGCCGTCCAGCGTGTTCGACAGCCGCCCGGCCAGGTCGTAGCGCCTGTACCAGTCGATGATGGCGGCCAGGGACCTGAAGCCACGAGCCAGCGGTCCCTGGTGCATCAGCCAGGGACTTGCCGTGCGTGGGTTAGGATTCCGATCCTGACGACCTGCACTGTTTGTCAGGATCGGAATCCTAACCCACGCACGAAAGGTCGCTTGTCTTTGCACTAGTGCATCAGCCAGGGACTTATTGCTCAATACCAAATCTTCTTGGGCGCCAAGGCGAACTGGGCCTTGAACGCTGCCGAATGCCGCTTCGGCTGGCCTGCCATGAGTAGCCCTTTGCTGGGCCGCCAGAGTAGCTTAGCTGGTGGTCCAGTTTTCGGGGTCCACTATACGATATGCGTTCCCAGGCGGAGCCTGGGAACGAGGATAGGGCATTCTCCTTCCCCGTCCTCCCCCGGTCCGCTACAATCACCGCGAACTTGCACCCGCCCAGCGAGAGCGCTGTCATGAACTATCAGATTCCGCGCGTCCAGATCGTGCCCCAGGCCGACGATCAGGTTGCCTTCCAGGTGGACGGCCAGGAACGGCTGCGCTGGCATGCCGCCCCGCGCTACCCCCGGCCGTTCTTCTTTCCGCTCGTCGGACCTTCGGGCCGCTCCGTCATCCGCATGGGGCACCCGGCCGCACCCGATCATGGCCATCATCGCGCCTTCTGGTGGGGGCACCAGAACATCGGCGGCGTCAATTTCTGGGAAGAACGCGGCGGCTCGCAGCAGGTGCGCCAGGAAGACTGGATCCACTACCAGGACGGCGCGGAAGAAGCGGGCATCGTCGTCAAGATCGGCTGGTTCGATCAGCACAAGACGAAGCTGATGCAGCAGGAATTGATTGCCGTCTATCGGCCGCTGGACAAGGGCGAAAGCTGGCTGGAGCTGCAAACCACGTTCACCTCGCCGCTGGAAGTGCTGCCCATCGGCAAGACCAACTTCGGCTTCCTGGGGCTGCGGGTGGCAGCCAGCATGAGCACAAGCTATGGCGGCGGCAAGCTGACCAGCGGCGAAGGGACGGTCGGCGAAAAGGACATCTTCGGCAGGCAGGCCAAGTGGCTGGATTACAGCGGGCCGATCGTCGGACAGACCTGGGACGGCGTCACCTGGTGCGACCATCCATCGAACCCGAACTACCCCACGTCGTGGCACGTCCGCGAGGACGGCTGGATGTCGGCGGCCTTCTGCCTGCGCGAAGGCTACGAGCTAAGGAAGGGGCAGTCGCTCACCCTCCGGTATGGCTTTCATGTCCACGCAGGTCCGGTGGAAGCGAAGACCGCGGACCAGCAGCAACAAGCGTTTGCGGCGGCGCGTAAGTGGGAAGTGGTCAAGGTGGACAGACCGTGGCGGGTGGCGCTGCGGCGCCTCGAAGGCAAGTGAACGGCTAGATTTCCCGCCCGGGCAGCTCCTGGAAAGGACGATCCGATGCAGAACGATGACGGCGGCAAGCACGGCATCACTCCCCCCGACAAGCTCGGGGCCGCGAACTTCAACGCGCCCTCGGGAGCGCAGCGCGACGACCTGGCCGACCGCCTCACCTTGCCCGCGAACCGGGGAATCGTCGGCTGGTTCCAGAGCCATCCCATCGGCTTCTGGTTCTTCTTCTGGGGCGAGTTCGCCGAACGCGCTTCCTACTATGGCATGCGCGCCATTCTGACGCTGTACATGATCGACGTGCTGGGCTTCTCCAAGGCCAATGCCAGCACGCTCATGTCGTTCTTCATCGCCGCCAGCTATTTCTTGCCGTTGCTCGGTGGCTTCATCGCGGATCGCTTCCTGGGAAAATACTGGACGATCGTCGGCTTCTCGCTGCCCTACATCCTCGGCCACTTCATTCTCGGCATCGAGGAGCGCATCTACCTGTACATCGCCCTGGTCTTGCTGGCGATGGGCACCGGCGTCATCAAGCCGAACATCTCAACGCTGATGGGCAATACCTACGACCTGTATCGACCGGGCTTGACCCGATTGCGGAGCGAAGCCTTCGCGATGTTCTATTTCGCGATCAACGTCGGCGCGTTCCTGTCGCAGGTGGCCATGCCGGAGATTCGCACCCGGATCAGCTACAGCATCGCTTTCTTGTTCCCGGCGGCCCTGATGGTGGTGGCTTTCACGGTCTTCGCGGCCGGCAAGAAATTCTACGCGCCGGACGTGCTCACCGAACCCGCCTCCAAGACGACCGAGGAGCGGGCCGCCGAATGGCGGGTGCTCGGCCGCCTGTTTCTCCTGTTCTTGCTCGTGACTTTCTTCTGGGCCATCTTCGACCAGAGCGCTACGACCTGGATTTTCTTCGCCCGCGAACAGCTGGACTTGCAGCTCTTCGGCATGGCAGTCGATCCCGATCAGGTGCAGGCCCTCAATCCCTTGTTCATCATGATTTTCCTGCCGCTCATCACCGGCTTCTGGAGTTACCTGGACCTGCGCGGCATCAAGGTCCGGGCTACCGACAAGATCCTCGTCGGCTTCATCCTCACTGCCGTGACCATGGGACTCCATGTGGTCGCGGCCTATCTGAGCGCCGCCTCGGGAGGGAAGGTCAGCCTCTGGTGGCAGGTCATCGCCTACCTGGTGCTGACCTGGGCGGAGATTCTGATCTCCGTGACGGGCCTCGAACTGGCCTTCACGGCAGCGCCCAAGACCATGAAGGGCACCATCACGGCGTGCTGGCTGTTGACGGTCGCCATCGCCAACCTGGTCATCAACGCGCCGCTGACGCGCCTGTATCCCAGCACGGAGCCGGGGCTGCACTTCCCCACGGCGACCAGTTACTTCCTGGCCCTGACCGTGACGATGGTAATCGTCAGCCTGGCGTTCATCTTCGTGGCTCGGAATTTCAACCAGCAGATGGCCGAACGGCAGCAAGAAGAACAGAACCCGCCGCTGCCGGCCGCGGACATGTCCGCGGGCAGCGAAGGCATTACCACGCAGCCGCCTGGAGCGTTCCGGCCCGCCGGCGAATCGTGACAGCCAGGTCAGGACAGGCTGCAACCCCGGCACGAATGGCCCTCGACTGAGGCTCACCGATGGCGCTGCCCCGACATCCTCCCGGCCTGTACGTCCTGTTCTTCACCGAAATGTGGGAGCGCTTCAGCTTCTACTGCATGGCCGCCGTCTTCATGCTCTACATGAAGGACCAGGACAACGGCCATCCGTTCTTGCAGCAGCACGCCAGCATCATCTACGGCTGGTATGTCGGCACCGTCTACTTCACGCCGTTTTTCGGCGGCATGCTCGCCGACCAGAAGCTGGGCTACCGCTGGGCAATCGTCCTCGGCGCGGCTTTCATGGGCCTGGGGCACCTGCTGCTGGCCTTCGATCCGCTGCCGTTCTTCTTCGGCGGCCTGATTGCCCTGGTCATCGGCAACGGCTTCTTCAAGCCGAATATCTCCACGCTGGTGGGCAAGCTCTACCAGCCCGGCGATTCCCGGCTCGACTCCGCGTACATCATCTTCTACATGGGCATCAACATCGGGGCGTTCGCCTCGCCGCTGGTGGCCCAGTATCTGCGCAACCGCTACGGGTTTCATGCGGCGTTCGGCGCGGCCGGCATCGGCATGGCCATTTCCATCGTCATCTTCCTGGCCTTCCAGCGCTGGCTGGTGTTCACCGATTACCGTCATCAAGCGCCGCAAGGCGCCGCCGATGGCGTCGTGCCGCCCGAAGTGCAGCGCGAACGGCACATCGCCTTGCTCATCATCTTCGTCATCGTGGCGCTGTTCTGGATGGCCTTCAAGCAGAACGGCAACACCTTCCCGCTCTGGGCCAAGGACAGCACCGACCGCACGCCGCCGGGCTGGCTGGCAGACGCGACCTTCCTGCTGGACAAGCAAGGCAAGCTGGCGACCGAACTGAGCAGCTCCATCAATCCGTTCTACGTGATCGCCTTCAGCCCACTGCTCGTCCTCTTCTGGCAACGGCTGCGGCGCAGCGGCCTCGATCCGTCCACGCCGGCCAAGGTGGCGCTGGGCATGGTGCTGACCGCCCTGGCTTTCTTCATCCTCTACACCGGCGCGGCCTGGGCGGGCGGCGATCAAGCGGGCGTGCTGGTTTCGCCGGGCTACCTGCTGGGCGCGTATGCGGCCATCACGCTCGGCGAGCTGTGCTTGAGTCCGCTGGGGCTGTCGCTGGTCAGTAAGCTGGCAGCGCCCCAGCAGCGTTCCGCCTGGATGGGCGGCTGGTTCGCGGCCACGGCCGTGGGCGGCTACCTGTCTGGTATCATCGGCGTTTTCTGGGAGCGCTGGCCGCACAGCCAGTTCTTCGCGTTCCTGGCAGCCAGTTCCCTGGTGGCTGCCGGCATCATGTGCGTATTCTTGAAGCGCGTGCGCGCCGCCATGCCCGTCGAGAAGGATGCCACGGCCAAACCGCCGGAAGAGCCAGCGGACCAGGAGCAACCCAGTGCCGTGCCGGTCTCTTCCTCGTGAGGCAGCAGTTCTGTCATGACCCGCTACAAATCCTGGACGCTGACCGATACCGCCAGCGAGGTCTGGCTCGATTCGTTCGCCGTCGCCAACGACGGCCTGCGGCTGGCCACGCCGCACGACTGGTCCATCCGCAAGCGGACGCTGCGCGGCGGGCTGCGCGACGGCGTGGACCTCATCGAAGTGCATAACGGCGCGCTGGCCGGACTTGTCGCTGTCTGCGCCGGTTCCGACGTCATGCATCCCGTCGGCGCATTCGTGACCGGAGGCGTTGCAGGCGTCGTCTTCGTGCAGATGTTTCAGCTGTCGACCAACAAATGGCAGATCGACGATGTGCTGGGCGTTTGGGCGCTGCACGGGCTTTGCGGCCTCTGGGGCGGCATAGCGTGCGGGATTTTCGGTCTGCAGGCGCTTGGCGGCCTGGGTGGCGTGACGTTCGCGTCGCAGTTGGTTGGGTCAGTCGCCGGC
>JAGVLI010000394.1 GCA_020054355.1 Planctomycetales bacterium
CGACGCTCTTCCGATCTCAGCATGGCCGCCTGGGTGCCCGGCCGCGAAGCCCGGCCGCTGCCCGAGGGCTTCTCGATGCCCTGGCGCAAGGGCGCGGATCTGATCCTGCAGCTGCACCTGCATCCGAGCGGCAAGCCCGAAACCGAGCTATCGACCGTCGGCCTGTACTTCACGGACAAGCCGCCGGTCCGCACCATGCTCGACGTGGTGCTGATCGACCGGAAGATCGACATTCCGCCGGGCGAGAAATCGTACCGGACGCGCGACACGCTGACCTTGCCGGTCGCTGCCGAGGTCCACGCGCTCTTTCCGCACATGCACCTGATCGGCAAGGACGTGAAGGTCACCGCCAAGCTGCCCGACGGCACGACCAAGCCGCTCCTCTGGATCGACGACTGGGACTTCAAATGGCAGAACTATTACGAGTATGCAGCGCCGGTGAAGCTGCCCAAGGGCACGCAACTCGTGATGGAATGCGTTCACGATAATTCGGCCGAGAATCCCGCCAACCCCAGCACCCCGCCGCGCCGCGTGACCTGGGGCGAACAGACCAACGACGAGATGTCCACCGCGATCTTGCAAATCGTCCCGCAAAACGAAGCCGATGCAGGGGCCCTGGCCCAGGGGCTGGGCTTCCGCATCGTCGGCCGGATCAGCGCCGGCGACAAGGGGGGCACCGGCTCGCTGACCATCGCGTCATTGGCTGCGGCCGTCAAGGACCCAGCCCTGCTGATCCGCCTGCTCGACAAGGACGGCGACGGCAAGCTCAGCAAGGAAGAGCTGGCGGAGATCCCCGGCGCTGCCAACCGCGCCGCGGATGTCATCGCCAAGTTCGACACCAACAAGGACGGCAAGCTCGATGCCGACGAATTGACCGAGGCGCTCAAGGCGGCGAGAAAGCGCTAGAGCGCGCAAGAAGGTTCGTGGTTCGTAGGGTCCGCTGTGCGGACCATTGAGTAGCTGAGTCTGCGTTGGTCCGTGGTCCGCACAGCGGACCCTACGAGTTTTTGTTCGGTGGCGAGAATCCGGCAACAGCATGAAGCGAGCGGCGGGACTTACCCGCCGCTCGCTTTTTACAGCTCGATCAGCCGGCCCAGCTCGATGACCCGATTCGGCGGTATCTTGAACGACGCCGTCTCCGGCCGTGCGTGATGGTACATGAAGGCGAACAGCCGCTTGCGCCAGGGGGCGAGCGGGGTATGGCCGGTCGTCACGATCGTCATGCGCGACAGGTAGAAGTAGACCTGATTGGGGTCGAGTTCGAGTCCCTTGCGGGTGCAGAGTGCCAGGTAATGCGGCACGCTGGGTTCTTCCATGAAGCCGTGCTTGGCCGTCACGCCATAACAGCCTTCCTCGTATTTCCGGATTTCGATGGCGTCCGAGTCGGCGACATGCGGCACCGGCAGCGAGCGCACCGTGAGCAGCACCAACCGTTGGGGCAGGGTCTGAGTGCGCTCGACCGCTTGCAGCAAGGCCATCGGCACCATGTCTTCCACCGCCGTCAGGATGATCGCCGTTTCCGTGCTGCGCCGCGGCTTGGTTTCGGCGATTTCGCGCACGAACAGCTTCAGCGGGAAGCGGAACGACTCGGTGTTCGACGGATCGTTCAGGATGGCCTTGCCGCGTTGCCAGGTAATCATCAGGGCGAAGATGCAGCTGGCGACCAGCACCGGCAGCCAGCCGCCCGTGCCGATCTTGGTCAGGTTCGCGGTCAGCAGCGGCACGTCCACCACCAGGAACAGCAGCAGGACCAAGCCCGCCGCCACCGCCGGCCATTGCCAGCGGATGCGCATGACCTCGAAATACAAGAGCGACGTGATGACCATCGTGCCGACGACGGCCACGCCGTAGGCCGCCGCCAGATTGGCCGACGCCTTGAAGGTAATCACCAGCAGAATGCACGCGGCCATCAGGGTCCAGTTGACGAAGGGTACATAGATTTGGCCCTTCACGTCGGCCGAGGTATGGATGATGGTCAGGCGCGGGGAAAAGCCCAGCTGCACCGCTTGCTCGGCCAGCGAGTAGGCGCCCGAAATCAGCGCCTGTGAGGCGATGATGGTGGCCAGCGTCGCCATGATGAGCACCGGATAGAGCAGGTACTCCGGCACCATCAGGAAGAAGATATTGATGACTTCCCGGTTGCCCTGGGGATCGGTCTCGATGATGTTGCCCTGCCGCGAGAGAAGAAACCCTCCCTGGCCCAGATAATTGAGCAGCAGCGCGGGATAGACGACGAAGTACCAGGCCAACTGGATCGGCCGGCGGCCGAAGTGTCCCATGTCGGCGTAGAGGGCTTCCGCGCCGGTGATGCACAGGACCACGGCCCCCAGCAGGAAGAAGCCCTTCAGGGGCGCGCGGATGAACAGGTCGAGTCCTTGACGGGGATCGAGGGCGCCTAGCACTTCGGGATAGCGCACGATCCAGGGAATGCCCATCAGCGCGATCATGGCAAACCAGCCGAGCATGATCGGGCCAAAGTAGTTGGCGATCCGCGCCGTGCCGAAGCGCTGCACGGCGAACAGCCCGAACAGGATGAACACGGAAAGCGGCACCACCAGGTCGGCGAACGAGGGCGCTGCCACCTCCAGACCCTCGATGGCGCTGATGACCGAGATCGCCGGGGTAATCATGCCGTCGGCCAGCAGCAGGGCGGTGGCGAACAGTCCCAAGATTGTCCAGACCGCCCGACGCGAGAGCTTGCGGGCAGCGCTCTCTTCCGACTGCTCTACTTGCCCCAGCAGCAGTGCGAGCAAAGCCAGAATGCCGCCTTCCCCGTGGTTCTCGGCCCGCATGACCATGACCAGGTACTTGAAGACGACCACCAAGGTGAGCAGCCAGCAGACGAGCGACAGCACGCTCACGATATTCTCGGGCGTGGCAGTCAGTCCATTGGGCGCGGACTTGAAGCACTCGCGGATCGCATACAGCACCGAGGTGCCCAGGTCGCCATAGACCACGCCGAGCGCGGCCAGCGCCAGCGCCAGTCGGGCCTTGAAGGAACTGGCCGGGGCATGTCCAGCGGGGGGTGATTCCGTCGGCTCGTTGGCGGGAGAATCCATATCGGTGTATCCCAGGCTGGTTTCCTCGCTCGCGCTCGGCGAAGGGCATCGGGCAGTTAATCCTACGACGGTGCGCTGCTTGCGACGTTACTTTTTCTCCTGCAACACGCGCAGATGCACGACCGCCACGTCGCCCATGTAGTG
This sequence comes from Planctomycetales bacterium, assembly GCA_020054355.1. GTDB lineage: Bacteria > Planctomycetota > Planctomycetia > Gemmatales > Gemmataceae > JAGVLI01. The sequence continues at coordinate 3,204 of JAGVLI010000394.1, forward strand.
CCGAATCTTGTATTTCTCCGCCGCCAGGGCCATGTGTTCCTGCGCCTTCTTGGGGTCCTTCATCACTTCGTAATAGAGTCCGAGATACAGATGAGCGTAGAAGAGCTGAGCGCTCAGCTTCTCGGCCGGCGGATTGCCGGCCTGGGCCGCGGCGAGCACCTCTTCCGGCTTGATCTTGCCGGCGTAGAGCGCATAGACCTCCATCATCGGCACGCGGCCATCCTTGCCGATCTTGAGCAGCGACGCACGCGCCTTCTCCACTCCCGACGCACGGGCCACGCAGAGGAAATGCCAGACGGCATTCTCCACGTCGTTGGTGTCTACTTTTTCGTAGCCCTCGAATTGCTTGCGGCCTTCGTCGAAGGCTCCGGCGTAATAGCAGGTGATGCCGCGCCGCCAGTGCCCGTTGCTGTCCTTGGGCGACAGGGCCAGGAACTTGTCGAAGTCGCTCAGCGAGGCCGCGAACTTGCCGAGTTTGTAATGCAAGCTGCCGCGCCGGTCGAAGGCCTCGGCATGCTTGGGGTCCAGTTGCAGCACCTGGTTCAGGTCGGTCAAAGCGTCCTCTGGCTTGCCCTGGGCCTCGCGGACGGCTGCTCGCAGCAGCAGCGGCGCCGGATTCTTCGGCTCCAGGGCGATGGCCTCGCCGATCAGCTTCAATGCCTGGTCCGTCTGGCCATTCATCAGGGCGGTCCTGGCCGATTGCAGCAACTGCGCGGCCGTTTCGGCGCCGGAGACGGCGGCAATGAACACGCTCAGCACCAGCACGGACAAGCCTTCGCGGACTGCGCAGGACATGATCGCTCTCCCGAGTAGTAGCCGGAGATTCAACCGCCAACACGCCGAGAACCAGCGGAGCGATTTCGTCAAACAGAGTCAAGCATCTTTTTGTGGGACGGCGAAGGAATTGGCCGGGCGATGACAGATGGTCATCGGCCAGCTGAGGCGAGCGCCGTGAAGCGGCCGGGCGAATCGGCGAAGAGCGGCTCAGTCCCGAAAGACTTCGTGGCAGCTGTAGCAGGCGGCATTGAGCCGCTTGAGGGCCTTGATCGCTTCCGACTCGTTTCGCGAACGGGCCGCGACGGACAGCGCGATGGCAGCGCCGCGCAGGTCTTCCGTTTTCTGCTGCCATTCCAGCGGTTTCTTGGCCGGGGCATGCTCCTTGATGATTTCCGCCACCTTGGCGATGTGCAGCGCCGTCAGGGCCAAGTCTTCGGTCAAGGCGCCGGGCGGCGTCGCCTTGGTCTTCTGCGCCTCCTGTTCCAGCTTGAACAGTTGCCTTTCGATCTCCAGCCCGCCGCTGCGCAGGCTGCCGAACTGGTGCATGACTTCGTCCAGGCTCATGTGGCGGTCGAGAATGCGGACGTTGCCGAGCGGAGCCGGACGCTGGGGCTGCAAATAGGGGAACGCCTTGAACTGTTCGCGGGCTTCGTCGAATTTCCGTGCCCGGATGGTGGCCGCCAGTTGGAGCGCGGAGTCGCGC
>JAGVLI010000859.1 GCA_020054355.1 Planctomycetales bacterium
GCCGCTCGTGCCGCCGCGGAGCGGCGGGCTACTATGTGCGGCGGGCTACTTTGCCGGCGGCACCGGCACCACGTCGGCTTCACCTTCGATCATGGTCGTCGCGTGCATCGCGCCGATGATCGCCCCGCTGCCGCCGCCGATCAGCAGGCCGAGATAGACGATCACGCTCGACGCATTCTGAATGCCGATGTCGGCGCGAACAAAGCCGCCGACCACGGCCGAAAACACGCCGGGCAAAGTACCGATGATCGCACCCATCACCATGCCGATGATCGCGCGCTTGATGAAGCTGTTCACGAGCGATTTCCTCTCCGCATGAATGGCCAGGGTTATTTCAAGTCGCCGGTTTCCTTGCGGAGTTCCGCCAGGCGCGCCAGCAACTTCTTCGTCAGCTCGGCAAACTCTGCCTTGCCGTAAAGATTTTCCCGTTCCCCCGGATCTTTCACCAGATCATATAGCTCGAATTCCTCCGGGTTCTCGAAGTAATGGATCAACTTGTAGCGTTCGGTCCGGATGCCCCGATTCGGCTTGACGCTATGAGGGCCGGGAAACTCGTAATACTCGTAAAGCCAGTCGTCGCGCCAGGCCGCTTGCGGGTCTTTCAGCAGCGGCGCGAAGCTACGGCCGTGCATCACCTTCGGCGCCGCCGCGCCCGCCAGCGCCAGCACCGTCGGGGCAATATCGACGTTCAGCACCATCCGGTCGCAGAGCGTGCCGGCTTTGACGAGCTTCGGATAGCGCACCAACATCGGCACCCGGATCGACGGTTCGTGCATCAACCGTTTGTCGTACCGGCCCCATTCGCCGTGGAAAAAGCCGTTATCCGAGGTGAACATGATCGCGGTTTCATCGAGTTTGCCGGCCTTGCCGAGGGCATCGAGCAATCGGCCGACGTTTTCATCGACCGCCGTGATGGTGGCGTAGTAATCCTTGATGAAGTCCAGCGAGGTCACGTCCTTGGCGTTGCCGATCTTGTTATCCGCCTCGTTGAAGGCTTTGGGTTTCGCCGGATCGCCCTTCATGCCTAGGTCGTAGGTATCGGGCTTCGGGATGGCCACGTCCTTGAACAGGTCTTTGTGGCGCGGCGCACGGTCCCAGCTGCGATGCGGTGCCTTGAAGAACAGGAACAGCGCGAAGGGTTTTTCGTGCTTCTTTTGCAGCCAGTCGATGGCTTTGCCGGTGGTCACGTCGTCCATGTAGCCTTCGTACAGTTGGTCCTTGCCGTCGGTGCCTTCGGCGATGCGCGGCTTGAGGTAGTTGCCCTGCCCGGTAAAGCCGAAATAGTAGTCCCAGGTGCGGTCGCGCAGCGCCCCGGCGATGTGCGACTTACCGCAAAACGCCACTTCGTAGCCGGCCTGGCGCAGCAGATCGGGCAGGAAGGGTGAATCCTTGACGATGCGCCGATCCTTGTTGTCGATGACGCCGTGGGTGTGCGAGTACTGCCCGGTCAGCAGCGTGGCCCGGCTGGGAGCGCACAGGGCATTGGTGACGAAGGCGTTGCGGAAACGCATCCCTTCACTGGCCAGGCGGTCCAGATTCGGCGTCTTGAGAATCTTGTTGCCCGCGCAGCTCAGGGCGTCGAAGCGTTGATCGTCGGTCATCATCACGATCAAGTTGGGCTGGTCGGCGGCCCGAACGAGCGAAGCGGGGCCGGCCAGCGCGAGCAACGCGGCCAGCAGCCAGGCAAGACGTGGCATGGATCAGGTCTCCGGGGTTCGTGGGGTTTTCCGATAGCCGAACGGCCGACAAATCCATTACAACGGTAAGTGTCCGTTACGCTGTTATCAACCCCGCCCCGGCAGGAACATCCCATGAGCGAGGCGCGCGTCGCGGTGTACGGTTCCCAGGATCCGCAGTACCACCACGCCTTTCAGGTGTTCCTCGACCACACCGATCAGAAGGTCAAGGCGCTGGCCTGGCTGGAGAAGCGTGTGGCGTCGCTGCCCGGCCGACGGGTGCTGATCGACGCCGGCGCCGGCACCGGGCAGCTCACGGCCTGGGTGGGCGAGTCCTTCGAGCGCATCATCGCCATCGAGCCGAACGCCTCGTTGCGGGACGACCTGCGCAAGAATTGCCCGAAGGCCGACATTTCCGGAGAAATGCTCCTGGAGGCCCAGCCGACGGCGCGCGGCGATTTCATCCTCTGTTCCCACGTCTTCTACTACATCGAAGCAGCCCAGTGGCTGCCGCACCTGGAGAAGCTCGCTTCCTGGCTGTCGGAACCGGGAGTCTTGGCCATCGCCTTGCAGAACAGCGGCACCGATTGCCAGCGGATGGTGCAGCACTTCTTCCAGCAGCGCTTCGACCTGGCGGCCCTCGGCCGGGGCTTCGAGTCCAAGCACGCCCAGGAATTCCAGGTGGGCATCGATACCGTGGAAGCCTGGATCGCAACGCCCGCCTTTGCCGAAGCGTACATCATCGCCGAGTTCATGCTGAATCTGCTGCCGATGCCCAATCCACCCGCGCGGCTGGAACTGGAAGACTATGTGCGGAAGAATCTCGCGGACGGCAAGGGCGGCTATCGCTTTTCCTGCCACCAGGATTTCTTGCAAGTCCAGCGCCGGTGACGGGCCTCGTTGACGCCATCCAAAATCGGAGAGAAGACATGAAAGCCGATGAACTGCGTGCCATGCAGGCGCCGATCAAGGAACGCTACCGCAATGAACCGGCCGCCGCCAGGCTGACGCTGAAGGCCCAGGGCCAGGTCGGCGCGGAAGGGTTGATCTGCAAGGTCGCCACCGGCAAGGCGCTGGTCGAAGCCGGC
>JAGVLI010000477.1 GCA_020054355.1 Planctomycetales bacterium
CGCTCGACGTCACCACGGCGCCGATGGTGCCGGACATCGCCGACGCGCCGATCTACGAATCGCAGATGTACCGCACCTGGGCCAAGGCCGAGTATGTCCTCTGGCGCTTCGGCAGCGTGCTGTTGCCCGCATTCCAGGCGGACGTGGCTTCCGGAAACGTGGTGATTTTCCGCCGGCTTAGCAATATTGATACCACACCGAACCCGGACCAGATCCTTAATACAGACCTGGCAATCAACCTCCCGGTGAGCGTTTCCGTGGATCTTGGGCTGCCGGGCGGACAGAGCGCGGACCTGCGCGATCAGCCAGGCTACCGGGTCACCGCCGGCTGGTGGATCGACAGCGCCCAGGAATGGGGCTGGGAAGCCAGCTTCTTCTGGCTGTGGAATCGGGACGTGGGCTTCACCAACAGCCTGAATCTGATTGGCCAGACCGTGCAGCTGCCTCAAGAGTTCGACCAGACGCAAACGACTGTCACCACCTCGCCGAACGGCGACTCGAATTCCCAGACGATCACTTCTCCCTTGTTCGTGTCGGCGGATGTCAGCGTCTTGCTCCAGGGCCGTGCCACCAACCAGGTTTGGGGAGTGGAGGCGAACGCCCGGCGGCGGCTCGCCTACTTCGGACCGGCTTCGTTCGACCTGATCGGCGGCGTGCGCTTCATCAAGATCAAGCAGGAAGCCAGTGTTCTGGAAAACATCGTCATTTCGCCGACCGCTGGCGCCGGCCAGGGCACGGTGGTCTTCGATCCGGTCAGTGGCCAGCCGACCGGCATCGCTGGCCAGCCTGCTAACCAGTTGTTCCCCTCGACGGCCACGCTGCTCGGCACGGTCTCCACGGTGATCTTCGATTCGATTGCCGTGAAGAACGATTACTACTTGGCGCAGATCGGCGGGTCGTTCGAATGGGACGTTTCCGAGCGGTTTTATGTCGCCGGCGTCGGCAAGCTCGGCTTCGGCGGCGTCCGCCAGTCTGCGAGCCTGGTCGGGCTTCGCAACCAAACGTTCACGCCGGCACAGGCCGGCATTCCGGCGGGCTTCAACGGTATCGGCGGCGCTGGAACTGACGCTGCAGTCACGGGCGGCCTGCTGGTCGGGCCGCAGGACAACGGTACCGAGAAGACCGTGGACCGCATCGCTTTCGTGCCGGAAGCGACCATCAGCATGGGCTGGCGGGCCACGCCCGGCCTGAGCTTCATGGTCGGCTACAATGTGATCCACTTCTCCAACGTGGCCAAGGTCGATAACATCACCACGGATGCCCCGATCAACACCACCATCCGGTTCGGCGAACAGGCCGTGGGCCGGCAATCGGTGCAGCCCGGCTTCCGCTTCGGCGGCCAGAAGAGCAACTTGCAGGGTATCTCCCTGGCCGCGGAGCTGCGTTACTAATCCGAAGGGCGGGTCGTCCGGCGGGCGACTCGCCCGATTGCGAGAGTCCTCCCGTCAGTAGGTAAACCGTAGTGGGTCAGCCGGGTCGTCCGCCCAACGACATCGGCTGACCCACTTGGTTCTTTGTTCGGGCCGAGCGCTCGCCTTCGGCTCGCGGCTAAACGACAGCCGAGCGCTCGCGTTCGGCTCGCGGCTGAACCGCGGTCACTTCAGCAGCCGGTCGAACCAGCCGAACACCTCCGGCAGCGCCGTCTGCACGATGGTCAGGTGCTCGATGCCGGGGTACTCCTGGAAACGCACCTTCTCCACTCCCGCCTTGCCGAGCCGATCTTTCAATGCGCGGGAGCCAGCCAGGGCGAAATCCTCGCTGCCGACGCCGACGAAGAACGGCACTTTTTTCAGGCCCTCGCTCGGTTTCGGCGCGCCACCGCCCCCGAGCGCCGCGATGCCGGCATAGCGTTCCGGCGACAGGTTCACCGCGCCGACCGCCTGGGCGGCCCCCAGCGAATGACCGACGAGAAATACCCGCTTGCGGTCCACCGGATAGAGCTTACCGATTTCGTCAATCAATTCGGCGACCGGCACCTGTCCGGCGAGCAGCGGACAGCGCGGCGCCGCCAGCAGCCAGCCGCGTTTTCGGCATAGCTCGACGATCGCGCCCCGGCCGTAGCCGTCAAAGAACATGTTTTCGCTGCCGCCCGCGCCGTGCAAGGCGACGACCAACGGCAGCGGTTCGCCGCGCTGGACGGCTTCGGGCGCCAGCAGGCGAATCGGCGTCATGCCCTTGCCCGTGGGCAACGTCAGCCAGAATTCGCCCGCCCGTTTCCCGCCGTAATATTCCTTGCCGTCCTTCAGCGACCTTTGCAGCACCTCGGCTTCGGCCAGCAAGCGGGCGGCAGGATAACTGGTCTCCAGCGTCTGGCGGTTCGCCAGCGCCTCCAGGATTCTCAGCAGGCCACGCAGACTTTCTTGGCCGCTGCGGGCGGCGTCCTTCGGCAAGTCTTCGTGGCCCTTCTTCAGTTCAGCGAGCCGTTCGTCGCGCCGGACGGCGCAGGAAAGCCCCTGCTCCCGGCCGCACAGACGCTTGTCGTCGGCAAGAATTTCCAGCCGCAGCTGATGGTCGCCCTCCACCACGCCTTCCAGGGACAGCTTGTCCTTCAACGGCAACGCCTTGATCGGCGCTTCCAGGATCGACGTCAGCACCTTGCCCGTCGAGTTGCAGAGAGTGAGCCGCAGCTTCGCCCGCGCGGGCAGGTCGCCTTCCACCGGATAGAAGGCGGACAGGTGGATCCCCAAGGCAGTGTCCGCCGCATCGACGAACCGGCCATCGACTTGCAGCTGCAATGCCTCGGCCCAGCGCACAGTCGCTGGCGGCGGTTCGGCGGCTTGCAGCTGGAAGCGTGCCTGATCCAGCCACTTGCCGGCTTCGCCCAGGTTGAAGCCGAAGAAGCCGGCGACGGCACGCTGGATGTGCGGCAGCGCCCGTTGCCGGGCCTTGTCGTCGCCAGGCTCACTCCAGGCCGCTTCCATCGCCCGCAGCCGTAAGCCCAGTTCGTAACGATCGGCCTGCGCGCGGGCGCTGGACGGCAGGGATAAGGCAAGCCCCAGCAAGACCAGAAAGTATCGGGAAACCTTCACGGCAAGCTCCTTCATGGAGAATGAGCGGTAGTAGACCGTCTGGGAATACTTGGGAGCCGACGGTTTTGTTTCGTATAACGACTGCCGGGGGAAGCGGGGGCCTGGCCCTGAAACCGTGTCGAGTCAAGCGACTGATCGGCCGTGGGTCACGATTCCAATCGTGACAGTCGTCATGGGTTGTCACGATTGGAATCGTGACCCACGGGCAATGGGTGCCTGGAAACAACACCAGGAGACGAAATCATGTCGGTCTGGCTGCGTCTGGCTGCGTTCGGGCTGCTCTTGGGGTCGCCGTTGGCCGCCGAAGCCAACTGGGGGCGCGGGCGCGGCACCTCGAACACGACGACCTACTACTATCCGTCGGTCTGGGTCTATGTTCCGGTTGTCTCGCCTGCGGCACCCGTGTTCGTCGCGCCGGCGCTGCCGTACTGCCCGCCTCCGG
>JAGVLI010000678.1 GCA_020054355.1 Planctomycetales bacterium
CCGGTTGGCGTCGGGGCGTGGCCGCGGGCGTGGACCACGGCATCCCGCTGCCGGCCAAAAGTTCCGCCCTGGCCTACTTCGACGGCTACCGTTCCGCACGGCTGCCGGCCAACTTGCTGCAAGCCATGCGCGACTACTTCGGCGCACACACCTACGAGCGCGTCGATCAGCCGCGCGGCCAGTTCTTCCACACCAACTGGACCGGACGCGGCGGCACCACGGCTTCATCCACCTACAACGTGTGAGCGGACGGACACGGCTCACTTTGCCTTGACTGCCCGCGCTGCCACGGATACCCTGTCCCGTGTTAGTCCAGACTACGCTTCGACTTCTGAACGCCTGTTCCGATACGGAGGTCCTGACGCTGTGGAGGAACCCCGCTTGGGCTTCTGGCTGGCTGCCGTCCCGGTCGAGAGTTCCGGCGCTTTCACCTCCTGGTGGTTTTATGGGTTGCTCATTGCATTCGGTCTCCTCGCCGTGCTGGTCGTGCGGCCGCTCATTTTCTTTCGGCCCTTTCTTTGGCTGGTTACACATACCATCTATCGGCTGCGCGTCACCGGCCGCGACCATGTGCCGGCACAAGGGGCCGCGCTGCTGGTTTGCAACCACGTCAGTTACATCGATTGGTTCCTGATCCTGGCAGCGCAGCGGCGCTCGATCCGCTTCGTCATCTGGGCGCCTTACGCCAAAATGTACGTCCTGCGGCACATGCTGCGCTGGCTGCGGGTCATTCCCATTGACGGTTCGGCCGGGCCGCGCGCCATCGTGAAGGCACTGCACGCCGCCAGCGATGCGCTGGCTGCCGGTGAGGTCGTCTGCATCTTCGCCGAGGGCGGGCTGACGCGCAATGGCTTCCTGCTGCCGTTTCATCGCGGCTTCGAGCAGATCGTCAAGCGCACGCCGGCCCCGATCGTGCCGGTCTGTCTCGATCACGTCTGGGGCAGCGTCTTCAGTTACCATCGCGGCAAGGTGCTGTGGAAATGGCCGCAAGTGCTGCCCTATCCGGTCAGCGTGGGGTTCGGCGCGCCGCTGCCGTCCACTACCAGCGCCGCCGAGGTCCGCCTGGTCATTCAGAAACTCTCCGCCGACAGCGCCCTGGCCCGCACCGCCGAGCGCAAGCCCGTCCACCGCATGTTCGTGCGCAACGCGGCCCGGCATCCATTCCGGCCGTGCTTTTGCGATTCCAACTCCAAGGACATGCTGAATTACGGCAAGGCGCTGGCGGGAGCGATGCTGATCGCCAGGCAACTGAAGCCGATCCTGGGCGACGCGAAGATGGTCGGCGTCTGGCTGCCGTCCAGCGTCGGCGGCGCGCTGGCCAACATTGCCCTGGCGCTGCTCGGCAAGACAGCGGTCAACCTGAACTACACGGCGGGGCCGGAAACCGTGCGCTCGGCCATCCGCCAGTGCAACATCCGCCATGTGCTGACTTCCCGCCTGTTTCTCAGCAAGGGCGTCAAGCTGCCCGATCCCGAGCAAGCCGTCTACCTGGAAGACTTCCGCAAGACGATCGCGCCCACGCAGCGCGTGCTGACGTTTCTCAGCGTCGTCGTGCTGCCGGGCTTCGTGCTGGACCGCTTCATCCTGGGGCTGCATCGCCATAAGATCGACGACCTGGCCACCATCATTTTCTCCAGCGGCAGCACCGGCGAGCCGAAAGGCGTGATGCTGACCTATCAAAACGTGATGTCCAACGCCGAGTCAGTGATCCAGACCGTCGATCTGAACCACGGCGATCGCGTGCTGGGCATGCTCCCGTTCTTCCACAGCTTCGGCTATACCGTGACGCTCTGGCTGCCGCTCTTGATCGGCGCTTCCACGGTGTATCATCCCGATCCGCGCCAGGCCAAGGAGATCGGCGAACTGTGCCGCAACTTCCGCTGCACGCTGATGCTGTCCACGCCGACTTTCCTGCGCTTCTTCCATCGCCGCTGCGACCCCGGCGATTTCGCGACGCTGCGCATCCTGGTCTGCGGTGCGGAAAAGCTGCCGCCCACGCTGGCCAAGGATTTTCACGACAAGTTCGGCGTGATGCCGCTCGAAGGCTACGGCTACACGGAATTGTCGCCGGTGGCCACGGTGAACGTGCCGGACGTGGAGATCGGCGGCCGTAAGCAAATTGGCAACCGGCCCGGCACCATCGGCCAGCCGCTGCCCGGCGTGGCGGGCCGCATCGTCCATCCGGAAACCCGCGAGCCGCTGCCCATCGGCCAGGAAGGGCTGCTGCTGATCTTCGGCGCCAACGTGATGAAGGGCTATCTCGACAAGCCGGAGCAGACCGCCCAGTGCATTCAGGACGGCTGGTACGTCACCGGCGACATCGCCAAGTTCGACGAGGACGGTTTTCTGACGATCACCGGCCGGCTGTCGCGCTTCGCCAAGGTCGGCGGCGAGATGGTGCCCTTGGAGAAGATCGAGGACGAGTTGCACAGTTGCCTGGAAACCAGCGAACGGCTCTGTGCCGTGTCCTCGGTACCGGACGAAAAACGCGGCGAACGGCTGGTGGTGCTGCACCTGCCGCTCAACGGCGTCAGCGTCAAGCAACTCTGCGACAAGCTCGGCGAAAAAGGGCTGCCGAACCTGTGGCTGCCGGGCGAACGCGATTTCTATCCGGTGACCGAAATGCCCTTGCTGGGTTCCGGCAAGCTCGACCTGAAACGGCTCAAGGACTTGGCCCTGGAACTCACCAAGTAGCCGCTGGCGTTTGGCACCTCAACAACTTCCATGTCGCTGACCAACTGCCGGGTGGTCCTGGTTCGGCCGCAGGTCGCCGGCAATCTCGGCGCGACGGCCCGCGTCATGCACAACTTCGGATTGAGCCGCCTCGTGCTGGTCGCTCCCGAAGCCGATCCGCTCGCTCCGGAAGCCAGGAAGATGTCCACGCAGGGCGAGGCCATACTGCATGCGGCACGGCGCGTCGCCGACCTCTCGGAAGCCCTCGCCGATTGCGTGCTGACGGCGGCTACGTCGGCCCGCA
>JAGVLI010000510.1 GCA_020054355.1 Planctomycetales bacterium
CGAGAAGGAAGATGCCATCGACCTGGTCCTCTTCGTCAACGGGCTCCCGGTCGCCACGGTGGAGCTGAAGAACCCCTTCACCGGTCAGCGGACCCTCGACGCCATCCGGCAAACCGTGCTGGACATGCGGCGGGCTTCGGCCTGGCTGGAGGGGCGCAAGGAAGTCGATCCGAAACGTTTGGGGATACTGGGCACCAGCCTGGGCAGCTTCATGGGCGCGTTGACGGCCGAGATGGAGCCGCGCCTGGGCCGGGTCGTGGTGCTGCTCGGCGGCGGCGGGCTGGTGGATGCCTACTGGGAAGACCCGCGCGGCGAACCGCTGCGAAAACTTTACAGTGCCTTGGGCGGCAGCAAGGCACGGCTCAAGGAGATCATCGCTCCGGTCGATCCGCTGACCTGTGCCGAAAACCTCAAGGACCGCAAGGTCTTGATCCTGGCCGCGAAACGGGACGACATCGTGCCGCCGCGCTGCGCCGAAGCCCTCTGGGAAGCGACCGGCAAGCAGAAGATCGTCTGGTTCGACGCCACGCACTACAGCGCGGCGCTGTACATCATCCCGGCGTTGAACCAGATGGTGCAGCATCTCCGGCAATGAATGTCATCCGTCCTTACTCTTTCAGGAGTGTCTCCCAAATGGATCGGAAGCTGTCAATGGCCGTCGGCATATTCGGTTGGTTCCTGCTTTGCGCTGCACCGGCGCTTCCCGCCCAGGAGGGCGTCCAGGCCAAGCTGGACAAGAAGGTGAATACACCGGCCTTTGACGAGAATACTCCGATCAAGGACGCTCTGGCCTTCCTCGCCGATCGGTATGATCTCACGATCGTGGTCGATACCAAGGCCTTTGCTGAGGCCAAGATTCAGAAGGTGGAAGAGCAGCCCATCAAGTTGGCCGCCATGAAGGATACCGCTCTGGGCACGATCTTCGAGCAGCTGGTCAAGCAGGTTGGCGGCAAGCTGGAAATTCAGAAGGACAAAGTGGTGGTCGTGCCCGCGAAGAAATGACTCCGGTTGCATCATCTCCGTCCGTCCCCTTCCGCAGGAGTTTCGGTCATGAAGCGACAGATATCCCAGGCGTCGATGGTGGTGGTCTTGTCCGCGGTCGCCCTGAGCTGGTGGCTGGCCCTGGGCACCCAGGCCCAGGACCAGGCAGAGAAAAAGGACGAAAAACCGGCGCCGGCCGCGCAGCCGGGCGCGGCGCAGATCGAGCAGATGATCGCCGAGTTGAAGACCATCGGCGAGTTGGTGAAGCAATTGGACAGCGACAAGTTCGAGGCGCGCCAGCAGGCTTCGGACAAGCTGGTGCAGCTCGGCGCGCCGGTGCGCGAACCGCTCCGCCGCGTGCTGGCCAATCAGCCCGGCCTGGAGCTGGCCGTCCGCATCGAAACGATCCTGCAGGAAGTGGCCAAGCGGGAAAACAAGGCAGGCGTCAACCGGGGCAAGGCGCTGCGGGCGCGCCTGAACCAACCCATCACCCTGGAGAACGGCATCGACCCCAACACGCCGCTCAAGGACGCCCTGGATTTCCTCGGCGACCAGGCCAAGGTGCAGTTCCTCATCGACAACAAGGCCTTCGAGGCTATCGGCATTCAGAAGGTCGAGGAGCAGCCGGTGCAGCTCTCGAAAATGAAAAACGTCTCCCTGGCGCGCGTGCTGCGGCTGTTGCTCGGGCAGATCAAGGGCGATGTTTATAGCGGCGCCTGGCTGGTGCGGGCGGACGGTATCGAGATCACCACGTCGTATCATGCCATGGTCGAGGTGCTCGGCGCCGATTTTCCCAGCCTCTACGTCGAACCGCCGAATCAGGCCAATCAGCCCGTCCCGGCGGCGCTGCGCATCCTGGAGATTGTCCAGGCCGATTTCGAACGTCGGCCGTTGATCGAGGCCCTGCAAGAACTGGCGGAACCGGCCGCGATCAACGTGGTCGTCGATCCGCGCGTCGGCGACAAGGGCAAGACCCCGGTCACGGCCACCTTCAACAACGTTTGCGTCGACACCGCCGTCGAATTGCTCGCCGACATGGCCGAGCTGAAGGTGGTGCAGCTCGACCGCGTCTTCTACCTCACGACGAAGGAGAACGCCAAGGCGTTCGAGGCGGGCCGCAAGCCGAAGCGGATCGAACTGCCGGGCATGGGACTGCGCCCGCCGCCGATGTGACCCGTTTTCGCCGGTCGGGGCCGACTCCGGCGCCATCTGGGACATCGAGGACGAACCGTTGCTCGCGGCGGTTTGCCGACTGATCCAGCGGAATCGCGGAAGCCGTTCCTGCGCCCGCCGAGCCGGGGACTAGCGTTTGCAGCGCCGCACGTCTCGCCGTCGGGCCGAAGGGCCGTTCCATCCTTGGAGCGGCGCTTCGGCCCGGCGGTCATTTTGCTATGATGACTCCGCACCGGCCGACCAACCCCGCGCCGTCCGGTGCCAGGAGCACGCCGCATGTCAGCGCCAGCCTCTCAGGAGGTGCCCTGCCTGATTTCCGCCGCCGACTTGCAGCGGCGCGTGGCGGAACTGGCCGCGCGAATCTCCGCCGACTATCGCGATCGTAACCTGCTGGTGGTCGGCGTCCTCAAGGGTGCTTTCATCTTCCAGGCCGACCTGGTACGGGCGCTGACGATTCCAGTCCGTTGCGACTTCGTCAAGGTGTCGAGCTACGGGCTGGGCACCGAGAGCAGCGGCACGGTCCGCCTGCAGCTGGACGTTTCGCAGCCGGTGGCGGGGGCCGACGTACTGATCGTCGAGGACATCATCGACACCGGGACGACCACGTCCTGGCTGATCGAGCACATCAAGCGGCAAGGCGCGGCCAGCATCAAGTTATGCGCCCTCCTGGACAAGCCGGCCCGGCGGCGGACGACGGTACCCATCGCCTATCTGGGCTTCACGATTCCCGATCACTTCGTCGTCGGCTATGGCATCGACTACGGCGAACGTTATCGGCAGCTGCCCTACGTGGGCTTCATTCCACCGGGAGAACCGCAATGAGCGTGCGCGATCCGCTGGCCCCCGTCGAATTGCCGGTCTTGCAGCGGCGCGTCCGGGTGGCGCAAGGGCTGGAACCCGGCGACCTGCTGCTGACGGGTGGCCAGGTGGTGAACGTCTTCACGCGCCGCGTGGAAGCGGTGAACCTGGTGCTGGCCGATGGCTGGATCGCGGGCGTGGGCAACTATTCCTGGCCGGCGCGGGAAACGCTGGACCTCGGTGGCCGGTTCGTGCTGCCCGGCCTGATCGATTCGCACATGCACCTGGAAAGCACGCTGCTGCTGCCCGCCGAGATGGCCCGGCTGGTCGTGCCGCACGGCACCACGACGACGATTTCCGATTCGCACGAGATCGGTAACGTCCTGGGCATTCCCGGCATCGATCAGTTGATCCAGGCCAGCGAGGGGCTGCCGGTGGATGTGTTCTTCATGGCGTCGTCGTGCGTGCCCTGTACGAGCTGGGAAAATGCGGGCGCGGTGCTGGGGCCGGCGGAAGTCCGGCAATTGCTGGAAAGGTCGAGAGTGCTGGGCCTGGCCGAAATGATGGACATGCCTGCGGTCTGGCGGGCCGACCCGGTGGTGCTGGAGAAAATTCACGCGGGGCTGGCTGGGAAACGCCTGGTGGACGGCCACGCGCCGGGGATGCGCGGGCAACAGCTGCTCGCCTACCTGGCGGCCGGCATCCGCTCGGATCACGAGTCGTCCACGGTCGAAGAAGCCCGGGAGAAGGCGGCGGGCGGCATGCTGGTGCAAGTGCGCGAAGGTTCGGTGGCGCGCAATCTCGACGCCTTGCTGCCCCTGCTCGTCTCCGGCGAGTTGGGCGATAACTGGACGCTGGTGACGGACGACATTCTGCCCGACGACCTTCGACAACACGGGCACATTGATGGCCTGCTGCGCCGCGTGGTGGCGGCGGGTGTGCCCG
>JAGVLI010000675.1 GCA_020054355.1 Planctomycetales bacterium
ACGCGACGTTACAAACCTGAAAGGAATCGCCGGATACCACTGAGTACGTCCGGTGATGTGGGAGGGGAGGAGCCGCGAGGCTCCCCCCTATCCCGATTCGCCGGGGAAGCGCACCATGAGCACCTTGCCGGAAACCATCCTCCAGTTCGGCGGCGGCAACTTCCTGCGTGCTTTCGCCGACCTGTTCGTGGACGAAGCCAACCGCGCCGGCCAGAACGTCGGCCGGATCGTGGTCGTGCAGTCCACCTCGGGCAGCCGGGCCGACCTGCTCAACGAGCAAGGCGGCTATCACGTCGTCGTGCGCGGCCTGGAAAAAGGCCAGCCGGTGGACCGGGTGCAGCGGGTGGAGAGTATCAGCCGGGGATTGTCAGCCGGCCGACAGTGGGAGAAGGTGCTGCAGCTGGCGCGCTCGCCGCAGCTGCGCTGGATCGTGTCGAACACCACGGAATCGGGCTTCACCCTCGACCCGGCCGACCAGCCGGAAGATGCGCCGCCGCGTTCCTATCCTGCCAAGCTGCTGCACGTGCTGCACGAGCGCTTTCGCGCCGGCGGCACTCCCTTGACCGTCGTGCCTTGCGAGCTGTTCGAGAAGAACGCGAGCAAGCTGCGCGGCATCGTCTTGCAGCTGGGCCGCGACTGGCAGCAGCCGGACGCTTTTCTCAGCTGGCTGGAGCGCGATTGCCTGTGGCTGAACACCCTGGTGGACCGCATCGTCACCGGCAAGCCGGCCGAGCATCCATTGCTGGTGAAGGATGAACTGCTGACGGTGGCCGAGCCGTTCGCCTTGTGGGCGGTGGAGAAGAGCCGCAAGGCGGATGACTTTTTCACGCATCGCTCCATCCTGCGCGTGGACGATGTGATGCCCTACACCTTGCGCAAGGTGCGCATCCTGAACGGCGCGCACACGGCCCTGGTCTGCAAGGCGCTGCCTTTGGGCCTGAAGATCGTCCGGGAAGCGGTCCAGCATCCGGAGGTCGGCCCCTGGCTGAAACGGCTGATCTTCGAGGAGATCGTGCCGACGCTCGAAGGCCGGGTCGAGGGTCCGAGGCAGTTCGCGGAGCAGACGCTGGAGCGCTTCGCCAACCCGTTCCAGGAGCACAAGCTCAGCTCGATTGCCGCCTATCATCAGGACAAGATGAAGCTGCGCATCCTGCCGACGCGCGCCGAGTACGTCGAGAAGTTCGGCAAGAACCCGCCGCTGCTGGACGAGGTGATTGCGCTGGCCGAGAAGGTTGGGTGAACGGTCGCCGCCGCTGGCGGCTCAAACCGCTCAAACCGATTCCCTTTACACGGAATCGCTGTCATAATGCAGTGGGGGTTGTTTCACACCGGGTTATTCTCCATGTCCAAGGTCGATTACCGCAACATCGAAAAGGTGCCCGACCGTTGCGGCGGCCGCGCTGTGGTTGCCGGTACACGCATCCGAGTCAGCGTGCTTCTCACCTGCTACCGGCAAGGAATGAGCGTGGACGAAATCCTGCAACAGTATCCGCACCTCCGGCCCGCCGACGTGCATGACGCACTGGCCTACGCTTACGATCATCCCGAGGAAATCGCGGCCGATCTCGCGGCGGACGACGAAGCGGCAGCCCAACGACTTTGGCCCGGCGGCCCCGGCCATCCATGAGTCAGGTTCGTTACTTCACCGACGAGGATGTGTATGGCGTCCTGGCGCCGCAACTTCGCGGCGCCGGCTTCGACGCCGTTTCCACACCCGAAGCAGGTCGGCGCGGGTGTGACGACCCCGATCAACTCCTCTGGGCATTTCAGGAAGGCCGCGTCCTGGTTACATTCAACGTTTCGGACTTCGCCCGGCTGCATCACGAATTGATGGCGCAAGGCGGTCATCATGCGGGCCTTGTCGTCTCCCAGCAGCGGCCTATCGGCGATGTTCTCCGGCGCTTGGTCCATCTGGGTCAACAAGTCAGCGCTGAAGACATGCGAGATCGGCTCGAATACCTCAGCAATTGGTGAACACTCCCGCCGTTCGCAGCGCATCAAGTACAATCGAGCATCGTGCCGCCGTTTCGCCAAGGCGTGCCGCTGCCGGAATTTCCGAAAATCATTCATTTGCCCGTCGCCGTCCGGGAACTTATAGCCGGACAGTGGAGATGTCCGCCGGAGAGTGCCAGCCATGACGAGCGGTCAGTTGAACCAGGTGCTCCGCCAGCTGTGCCGCCTGGTCGGCGTTCGCTCGGTGGAGGAACTGGGCGACCGCCAGCTTCTGGAAGCGTTCGCCAAGGACCGCGACCCCGCCGCTTTCGAGGTGCTGGTGCAGCGGCACGGGCCGCTGGTGCTGGGCGTCTGCAAGCGCGTGCTGCACGAGGAACACGACGCCGAGGACGCTTTTCAGGCGACTTTCATGGTCCTGGCCCGGAAGGCCGACTCCATCCGCCGGCAAGAAGCCGTGGGCAGCTGGCTGTGCGGCACCGCGTATCGCCTCGCTCTGAAAGCCAGGGCCGCCGCCGGCCGCAGACGCGAACAGGAAAGGCAGGCCGGGCAGATGGCTTCCACGCAGACCGAACCCGACCCCCACTGGCAAGAGCTGCGGCCGGTCCTCGACGAGGAGCTGAACCGGCTGCCGGCCAAGTACCGCGCCCCGCTCGTCCTCTGCTACCTGCAAGGCAAGACCAACGAGGCCGCCGCCAAGGAACTCGGCTGGCCGGTCGGCTCGATTTCCTATCGCCTGTCGCAGGCGCGGGAAAAGCTGCGGGTGCGCCTGCTGGAACGGGGCATCGTCCTGTCCGCCACGTCGCTGCCGGCGCTGCTGGCCGAG
>JAGVLI010000782.1 GCA_020054355.1 Planctomycetales bacterium
AGATCGAAGTCGGCCCGCCGACGGCGGCGGTGTGGCTGTTCGCCGGCTGGTTCTATCGGCACCGGCAGCGCCGCTGGCGGGCGGTCGCGATGCGCCAGCAGAGCGGTGTTGTCCGACAGGGCATCCGTTGAACGGGGGCTTGGCGGTTTGGGCTTCATTGCCAGCCCAACCCGATCCAGGCGGCGTCGAACGCCATCGCGACAGGGCCAGAACGACGACTGCTTCAATTCGCAGTTAAATAAACCGACTCTGCTTGTCGAGCAACCCACTGCCTTTAGGTCCGAATGGCCGTTCTTCAGATCGAGGCAACCTGGGTTTTCCCACTTGACGGCCCGGTATCCGGGTACAATATCGTCGTGGCCTGAAGCTGCTTCAGTGCCCCAACCACCACACGCCACCTGATTCACGGGAATCATGCCGCCTGTCCTGCTTGGGACAAGAGGCCCGTCTTGCTGGCGGTCTTCTGCAAACCTTCTTCCAACCGATGCTGGAGCGCTGGCCCTGCTCGGCGGTCCCATTGCGACAAGTCACCTTTCCGCAAGGTGTCAGAAAGAAGGTCCGTATGTTGGTTTTGACCCGAAAAGTCGGCGAGGCCATCTGCATCGCCGAGACCATTCGGATCGTGGTCCTGGAAGTCCGTGGCAACCAGGTACGGCCGGGCATCGCCGCGCCCGAGGATGTCATGGTGGATCGACAGGAGGTTCGCGAAAAACGCCGAAACGCACCCCAGGAATGGGCCGATCCCGCGATTTACCGACCGGTTCCCTGAGGGGAGGCTCGCGTCGGCCCTTTTCTTTTCCGGGGAGAGCAACATGGTGAGTCGGTGGTACTACGCACACGACGGCGAGAAGATCGGCCCTTGTTCCGGGCCTCAACTGCAAGACCTGGCGTCGCTGGGACGGATCCTGTCCGGCGATACCGTCTGGAAGGAGGGCATTGAGAAAGGATCGCTGGCTTGCAAGGTCAAGGGACTCTTCCCGCCCGCCGCAGCGGCTCCCGTGGCCGAGCTGCCAGCGGAACCAGCCTCCGGAGCGGCGACGGTTCGCGACATCCTGCTGCCTGCGGTGCTGGTGGAAACCACGGGACAACAATCACCGAAGCCAATCTCGGCAACGCCGAAGCGGCCCAACCCCCCACCGCAACCGGTCAAGAGCCTGCGCGCCGTTGGCGGAAAGGGAGTCGTGATCGTCGGACAGGACGGGATCAACGTCAAATTCCGGAAGAAGTGTACCGCTTGCGCCCATGAGGACACATGCTGGCACACGCTGCGGATCCAAGCAGGAACGACACGGGTCAGTTTCTTCTGTCCCAAGTGCCGCAAGAAGCGGGATGGCGAGATTCAAGGTTATGCAAGCTGATCGTCCGCCTAGCCGCGCTCAGCGCCAATCAACCACTGAGGCCCAACCATGGATTGTCAAATACTCGCGGACGGCAGGGACGCTCGCCAACAGGAACGACGCCGCGATGCTCGGCGGCGAGCGTCCCTGCGAGCGCTGGTGCTCGACCCCGCCGATGCCCTCGATCAACCGTATCCAGCCTGGATCGTGGATCAATCGAAAGGCGGCGTCTGCCTGTGTCTGAATCGCTCCCTGGTGATCGATCAGGGCAGCATCCTCCTGATCCAGGCTGCCGCTGCCCTCGGTTCCTTTCCCTGGATTGAAGTCGAGGTCCGCAACCGCCGCTTGCAATACCTCCAGCAAGCCGTAGGTTGCCGGTTTATTCATGGCGAAGGGTGGGAACGCGTGCTTTCGTGCGGCTAAGCAGGTCCGCAGAAGTATTTTGACAGTCTGGATAGTGAATACAGCCAAAACACTGCCAGTTGCTGAAACGAGCGTCAAAAAACTTTTGCGGACCTGTTTAGGCGTTCGGTCCGCACAGCGGACCCTACGAAATTCCGTAGGGTCCGCTATGCGGACCGCGCCGCCCTGTGCTACAACCCGTCCGCGAAATCCTCTATTGCGACCAGGTAGTCGACGGCCAAGGGCGCACGGTCGTTTACCTGACCGAGGCGGCGTTCGCGTTGCGTCGCGCTTCCTGTCATTGCCCCTGCATCACGGCCGGCGCTGGTCGCGGGCTGCATGGTTGAATCCCTTCACCGACGAGGGTACGATCCAACCTCTTGGCGAGGACATCAACCCGTACGCAGCCGATGGGCAAGAGGGGCAGCGATGAGACGCGGCTTGGCGTTGACGATGCGAGTCCTGGCGGTCGGCTGGCTGTTCGTCTTCGTGTACTTCGTTGCCGTGCCGGCGCAGGAAGTCGCGCCGAAGGACCTGGAGGAGCAGGCCCAGCGCTTCACGCGCACCGCCGCGCTGATCCCGATGCGCGACGGCGTGAAGCTGTTCGCGACTATCTACGCGCCGAAGGAACAGAAAGCTGCTCTGCCCTTCATCATGATCCGCACACCCTATGGCATCGAATCGCGCGGACCGAAAGCGCTCAAGGATTACCTGAAGGACCTGGCGGACGAGGGCTACATCTTCGTCTTCCAGGACATTCGCGGCCGGCACCAGTCGGAAGGGCAATTCGCGATGATGCGCCCGCCGCGCGATCCGAAGGACGCCAAGGCCATCGACGAGGGCACCGACACGCACGACACCATCGACTGGCTCCTCAAGCAGGTGCCGAACCACAACGGCCGGGTCGGCATGCTCGGCATCAGCTACCCCGGCTGGCTGACGGTGATGGCCCTGCTCGATCCCCACCCCGCCCTGAAAGCAGCATCCCCGCAAGCGCCGCCCGCCGACATGTTCCTCGGCGACGATTTCCACCACAACGGCGCGTTTCGCCTCAGCTACGGCTTCGAGTACGTCGCCCTGATGGAGACGGACAAGAGCAACACGCATTTCAAGTTCGATCGCCACGACACCTTCGAGTGGTACCTGAAACTGGGGGCGCTGGCGAACGTCAACGCGAAGCACTTCAAGGGCAAGATGCCGACCTGGAACGATTTCGTGGCCCATCCCAACTACGACGACTTCTGGAGGAAGCAGGCGTCGGCCACTTTCCTGAAGCGGACCACGGTGCCGACCTTGCACGTCGCCGGCTGGTTCGACCAGGAGGATTTTTACGGCCCGCTCAAGAGCTACGCGCTGCTCGAGGCCAACGACCAGGACAAGCACAACTTCCTGGTGGTCGGTCCCTGGAATCACGGCGGCTGGCAAACGGGGCCTGGGGACAGGCTGGGCAAAATCACCTTCGACAGCGACACGGGCAAGCACTTCCGCGCCAGGATCCAAGCCCCGTTCTTTGCCCGCTATCTGAAGGACAAGGGTGACAAGCCGGCGGAAGCCCTGCTGTTCCAGACGGGCAACAATAAATGGGTGTCGCACGAACGCTGGCCGCCGAAGACTGCCGTGACCCGCAAGCTCTACTTCCATCCCAACGGCAAGCTCGCCTTCGAGGCGCCCCCGGAGTCGAAGTCCGCGTTCGACGAATACGTTTCCGATCCGGCCAGGCCGGTGCCCTATCGGCCGCGCCCGGTGACGCCGACCTACCCCGGCCAGGAATGGCAGGTCTGGATGGTGGAGGACCAGCGCTTCACGCAGCATCGCCCCGACGTGCTGACCTACGAGACCGAGCCGCTGACGGAAGACGTGTCCGTGGCCGGCTCGCTGACGGCCCACCTCTTCGCGGCCACCAGCGGCACCGACTGCGACTGGGTCGTGCGCCTGATCGACGTGCATCCGGAGCAGGTGGAGAAGAACCCCGGCATGGGCGGCTTCCAGCTGCTCATCAGCGGGGAGCCGATCCGCGCCCGCTTTCGCAAGAGCTTCGAGAAGCCCGAGCCGGTCGTGCCAGGCGAGGTGCAGGAATACACCATCGACCTGCACTGGAGCCATCATTGTTTTCGCAAGGGGCACAAGATCATGGTGCAGGTGCAGAGCACTTGGTTCCCGCTGATCGACCGCAACCCGCAGAAGTTCGTCCCCAATATCTTCGAGGCCAAGGACGCCGATTTTCAATCGGCCCGCCAGCAGGTCTATCGCTCGCCGCGGTATCCGTCCGCGATCGGCATGCAGGTTACGGACAAATGAACCTCGATTCGCGGCCCTGGGCGGCAGCGCGCTCCGCGGGGCGCG
>JAGVLI010000144.1 GCA_020054355.1 Planctomycetales bacterium
CAGGTTTCCTTCAACCGGGCGATTGCGGTCGTCAGCGGCTTCTTGTTGTGCGCCTTCACGTCTCGCACCAACTCCGCGGGGGTGACGACGCGGCGCGTGGTCGGGACCATCGGCAACTTCGGCGTGGCAGCGACCGAAGTCGGCTGGGACGAACTGCCTCCCGACAGCAGCCAGAGTAACGACACGAGCAGCAACAGGGCCAGCCCGCCGCCGATCAAGAGCATCAGTCCTCGCCGCCGGGGCGACTGGTCGCGCCACGGGAGCTGCGGCAACGCGGGCAACGACCGGGTAGATAGCTGCGTGTCGTTGACGGTTTCGGGCCGATTGACCGAAGGCAGGCTGCTGAGCACTTTTTCGAGCGCCTGGGCCACTTCGCTAGGCGACTGGTATCGCTCGGCGGGCTGCTTGGCCAGCATCCGGTTCAGGACCGCGAGCAACCCGGCGGGCAAGTCGGCGCGGTGCTGCGTCAGCGGGGGCGGTTCCTTCATCTGGTGGCGCAGCAGCTTCTCGGTCAGCGCTCCCCCGCCGAACGGCGGTTGCCCCGCAAGCAGGAAATAGAGCGTGCAGCCCAGGCTGTAAATGTCCGAGCGGATGTCGGCTCCGTGGAAATCCAGCGCTTGCTCCGGCGACATGTAGTCCGGCGTGCCCTGCGTCACGCCCTTGCCGCTGGCCAGCGTCAGGTTGGCGGTGGTGCTGCCGATGGGGTGATACTGCAGCCGGGCCAGGCCGAGGTCGAGGATCTTTACAGTGGCCAGTGGCCGGTGGCCGGTGGCCAGCGAAGAAAAGGAAGCAGGTTCGTCTTTCTCGCTTCGTTGGTCTGGTTCTTTACTGGCCACTGGCCACTGGCCACTGGCCACTAAGAGGTTCGCCGGCTTGATGTCGCGATGCACCAGGCCGCGTTCGTGGGCGTATTGCAAGCCCAGGGCAGCTTGCCGGACATACTCGCACGCCTGGGTCGGCGACAGCGGGCCGGCGCGATTCACCAGCTTTTCCAGATCGATGCCTTCCACGTATTCCATGACCAGCACGAGCATCGCGCCCATCGGTCCCGCTTCATAGGCGTGGACGATGTTCGGATGCGACAGCTGGCTGGCGACCTCGATTTCGCGGTAGAAGCGCTGGACCGCCTCGCCATCCTTGCCCAGCGTGGGCCGCAAGACCTTGAGCGCCGCCACTCGGCCCATCCGCAGATGCCGGGCCTTGAAGACCTGGCCGGCCCCGCCGCCGCCCAACGGTTCGAGCAGCAGGTACGATCCCAGCACCAGGTCGGCCGCCCGGCCGGAGAGCAGTTGCTGTGTCTGGAAGTCGGTGAGCCAGCCGTGATTGACCAGGTCCTTGCACAAGGACTGCGCGGAGACGGCTTTGCCCTGCACCGCCTTCTGCACCTGGACCAGCTGCGCGGGTTCCAGCAACCGATACTGGTCGAGGGCGGAAACCAGGGTATCGGCCGTGGTGGTCTTCATGATGGCGGAAGAGGCGTCCAAAGGGCTGGTTTAGGCGGAACTGACTTAACTATAGTCCATTGCCGCTGGCGGCTTCGCACGCCGACCTTTCGTTTCATCTCATTTCACTGACACCCCTCCGCCAGTCTCAATGAGAATCAATAAGGGTTAGTGCCCACTAATTTGCGGTGTGGGCAACACTACGAATTGATCGGACAGCCCGCGTCCAGGTACGCTTGCAAAACCAGCTGCGCCGCCAGCCGGTCGCGGCGCTCGCGCCGGCGCTTGTGCGTCAGGCCGGCGTCCCAGAGGATGGTTTCCGCCTGGACCGTTGAAAACCGCTCGTCGAAATAAGCCACGGGCAACTGCGTCTGTTCGGCGAGCCAGTTGCCGAAGGCACGGGCTTCCGCCGCCTTCAACCCTTCGCGGCCGTCGGTGTGCATCGGCAGCCCGACCACGAACCCGGCGATCTCCTCTTCCGCGACCATGTCCCGGAAAAACTCCGCGTCGCGATCCGCGTCCTGCCGGTGATAGGTCGCCAGCGGAAAGGCGATCGTGCGCCCGGGATCGCTGACGGCCACGCCGACGCGCACCGTGCCGAAATCGATCCCGAGCAATCGGCTGTATTCTCTCACAGGTACGGCTCCAGCCCTTTTTTCTTGAGCAGTTCCACCAGTTGCTTGACCGCGCCTTCGTCGCGGCGGTCGGCGACCAAGGTGACGTTGCCATCTTGAATGATGAGCAGGTTTTCCACGCCGACCGTGGCGATCAGGTGGCCCGAATCACTGGCCACCACGCACTTCCCTGTCCGCAGGCCGACGTGCTGCCCCAGCACCGTGTTGCCGTCGGCGTCCTGCGGATGCAGGCGTTCCAGCGCCAGCCAGCTGCCGACGTCGTCCCAGCGGAACGGGGCGGGCAGCACCAGCACTTCGCGGGCGTTTTCCATCACGGCGTAGTCGATGCTCACCCGCTCGAGCTTTTCGTATTCGCGTGCCAGCACGGCGGCGCGCTCGGGAGTCGGCCAGGCCGCCGCGATGCGTTCCACCGCGGCGTGCAGCTTGGGCTGGAATTCCTGCAACGCGGCAAGGATGGTGCCAGCCTTCCAGACGAAAATACCGCTGTTCCAGTAGAACTCCCCGGAAGCGATGAATTGCTCGGCCAGTTCGGCATCGGGCTTTTCGCGGAAGCCTTTGGGCTGCACCCGAAAGGCCCCGATGCCCTGGCGTTCGGCGGCGGCCGCCCCGCGATGGATGTAGCCGTAACCAGTCGCCGGGTAGGTCGGCGCGATCCCGAAGGTAATGAGCGCGGACGGCTGGTCCTCGGCCAGTTGCTCGGCCGCATGGACGGCGCGGCGAAATTCCTGGGCTGGTTCGATGACGTGGTCCGCCGGCATCACGGCCATGACCGCCGACGGATCGTGCCGGGCGATGA
>JAGVLI010000566.1 GCA_020054355.1 Planctomycetales bacterium
ATTTTGCTCACCAGCCCACGCCCACACTGCTGCCCGAGGCGTGACCGCTTACGTCCCTGCTGCCCAAAAAAGCTACCCCAGGGTGTGAACGATTACGGCTTCCTGGTCTACGGCCTGTGTGTGATCCAGGGAGAATGAAGAATGTGGCGTCTGCCGCAAAGACCTTGGGTGCAATGGCTGGGCGATTGCGAAGGGTGCGTAGCGCTCTTCTGCATGGTGCTGGCCTGCACCGCACAGACCACGCCCGGTGAGCGCTTCAGAATCCCGTGGTTCTGGATTTCGACTATTGCCGTGGGCATGGGGTGCGGACTCGGCGCGCTTCGCTACGGTCGGCTGCTGGGACAACTCACGGGTGGGTTTGCGCTTGCCATGTTGGGATTGCTGCTGGTCGCACTTCTGGTTTCGCATCCGGTCCGAAATTGGCTCGCAGGGTAGCGAGCCTAAGAACCTTGCATCACTTCTCCACCCGCGCCGTGACCGTCTTCCTCGCCTCGGCTCTTAGCTGAAAGCCATCGGAAAACGTGACCGTGCGGGCAGCATCCCCGATGTTGCAGACGCAGTAGAGCCGCTTACCGTCCTTGCGAAACACGCTGGCCAGCGGATAATCGGCGGTGATGGTCGGTTCGACCTGGCCCAGTTCCTTCAGGTTCGTCAGCCAGTAGTAAGTTTGGGCCTTGCTGTTGCCGGCCTCGAACTTGACAGTGTCCTTGCCGTTCTCGAACTGCTTCAGCGCATCGTCGCTGTCGCTCAGCGCGCGGTACATCCAGATGATGTCCGCCCACTCGTCCCACTTGGGGCCACCCTTCGATTTCAGCAGCCAGGCGTAGTTCTTCTGGGCATAGGCGGGGTAATGGCCGAGGTAGAGCGAGCCGGCATGGATCGGCAGCCAGTTGATGCCGTGAATATGCTCCGGCTTGGCCGAGAACCAGGTGGCGTTGGCCCCCTTGCCGCCCCAGACCATCGTGACCAGAGGCACCGGATAGCTGGCCGGATGGTTTTCGCCATGCACGTCGAACCAGTATTCGTTGATCGCCGCCATCTCGGTCGTGTAAAGCCAGATGCCCAGGTCGCGGGTCTTGGCATCGCCGATGGCCTCTGCCCAGAGGATCATGCCGTACCAGGCATTCATCGCTTCCGACGAGGATTCGTGGTTATTGCCGTCGCCGAACTTCGCATGGCCGGACGCCCAGGAGTGCCCCGCATACGGGTCGAAGCAACGCAGGAATGGAAACAAGGGGTCGTTGCGATCCGGGCTGGCGATGTCGCGGATCAGCAGCTGCACCATGCCGCCCCAGCGGTCCGCTTTCGCCCAGGCCGGATCGTGCCGTGCGACTTCGGCCGCCGCCCGCAGATAGTAGCCGTAGTGGAAGTGGTGGTCGTTCAGTTCCTTGTCGCTGCCGAAACTGGCGGGATAGCCGATCAGCGTGCCCCAGCGCTCGTTGTAGTTGAACAGCCCCTTGGCCTTCGGTTTGCCGTCGGCGTTCGTGGCCGTGAACCACTCTTCGAGCCGTTTGCGGACGCGCTCCCGAAGCGCCAGAGCCACTGCGTCGGCTGGCACCTGCTCGGCGATCGGCACCAGGCATGCGGTCCGGCCCAGCCATTTGCCTTCCGCGTAGGTGTCCGCCAGGGTGGGTTCCTTGCCCTGCACTTCGGTTTTCAGATAGGTTTCCAGTCGCTGTTTATCGCCGCCGACATTCGGCAGCACCGGCAGCACGCCGGAAAAGCGCATCTTGGTCTGGAAAGACTGCCCCTGGCTCAGCTTCATCTTGCCGCGCACGGATGGATAGTCCTTGCCGATCAGTTTCGCGTCCGAGTGCCGCCACTGGTGCGGATACAGCGCGAACAGCGTGCCTTGCTGCTCGCCTTCATGGGCCTTCGTGGTGAACGTGAAGTTCGTCGTCACCTGGGCGGATTTGGGGTCGTAGGCCCAGGCGACTTGCGTATCAGTGACGTGGGCGTGAGCATAGCGCTGGAACAGCTTCAATGTCTCTTCGGTATTGTCGGGCAGCACCGCCAGCGAGAAGTAAGGCTTCATCGAACGGTTGGTCAGGGTCTTTTCGCCCAATCCGCTCCAGGTCGAACCGTTGGGGCCGAAAAGTCCGTAGTGCTTGTTCTTGACCGTCACCCCGAGGACCGCGCTCTTCTCATCGCCCGACCAGACCTTGGGCGGTTGAGGGAACGCGACCCTCGCCGCACCGCCTTCATACAGCGCGAACACGAACGGCGAGCCGTGGCCATAGGTCACGCGCATGGTGTTCGCGCCCCTGGCGAACCTCACGGACACGAACCAGTCGCTGAAGCCATCCACCAAGGCATCGGGAAACTCGGCCTGACCGGCATGGCCCAGGACCACGTCGTCGCCGGTCTTGTCCGGCATGAAGCCGAAGATCGCGGCTTGGTTGGCGGTGATATTGGCGCCGGGATAATACACGCGCAGGCCTTGCGGTCCGCACTGGACCGCCAGCGGATGCGGATACTGCCGTTCGCCGAACGGCATCCAGGCCAGGGAACTCCACCAGTCGTTGGTGGGCATCTTGCCCTTCAGGCCCGGCGCAGCCAGCACCTTCGCGGGCGGCTCCGCCGCGCCGGGTGGCAGCGCCGTGGAATAACTCCCGGCGCCAACGCGGGTCACTGGCTCAGCATGCAGCGATCCGAAATTGACGAGAATAATCGCGAAAACCATCCAGTACCGCTGCATGAATAGTGTACCCCCTGGGCTGAAATCCGAACTCGATGCGAGCGCGATCAGCTGCCTGGTCTTTACCGCGAAGCGGTTACATAACACAGCCCAGGGTTGCCGGTACTCCGGCTACCCTGGGTTGCGGGCAAAAAATACGTTGCCTACCCCGAAGGGGTTGCATAAACGCATAATGACAATTTGATTCAACCCCTTCGGGGTAGATGAGATTTCAAATTGCTCCCAAACCCAGGGTAGCCGGAGTACCGGCAACCCTGGGCTGTGTTATGTAACGCCTTCGGCGTAAAGACCGGCGCGTGCTCAAGGCTTCGCCGCCCCAACGCAATACAGCACGCGGTCGGAACGGATGAAGAACTGCCCGCCGCACGGCGTCGGCGTCGCCCGGAAGACCTCGTTCGCTTCCGAGCCAACGTTGTTCTTGGCGACGACCTTCAACTCCTTGCCCGGTTCGACCACGATGACCTGCCCACTCTCGTTGATGAAGTAGACCTTGCCCTCGGCCGCGACCGGCGAGGCCGAAACCCGCGCCGTGCTGATGCGGTCTTTCCATAAATCCTTGCCGGATTTCACGTCGTAGCAGTTGATGACGCCTTCCATGTTCGAGACCAGCAGATAATCCCCGCTCACAATCGGCGACGGCTGGTCGCGGCCGCTCTTGCGCGGGGTATGCCAGACCATGTGCGTCGAGGTCACGTCGCCCGTGCCGCCGGGCCGAACCGCGTAGATGTCGCCCGGCTGGCCGTTGATGACGTAGATGACGCCGTTGGCGAAAGTCGGCGTCGGCTCGCCGCGCGGCGCGAAGCTCTTGCAGGTCCAGAGCTGCTTGCCGGTGGCCGGGTCGTAGCCGGCGATGAACGGGTCGCCGTTGAGCACCAGTTCCTGCTTGTCCTTCGCGGGCACCAGGATCGGCGTGCTGTAGCCTTCGCGCGCCGGCCGATCCACCTTCCAGACCGTCTTACCGGTCAGCTTGTCGATGCCGAACAGGAATGGGTCGGATTCGCTGTCGCCGTTCTGGATCACCAGGTTGCCGACCAGCACCGGACTCGCCGCCGTGCCGCGCTTGGTCTGGCTCTTGAACTCGCCCAGCTCGCGCGACCAGACGTGCTTGCCTTCGACCGTGTAACAGTGCAGTCCGCCCTTGCCGAACGACGCGACCACATGCTCCCCGTCGGTGGCGCAGGTCGCGGAGGCCCAGCCGTTCATGGCATGACTGGGTTCCGGCGTACCCTTCCAGGCCACCTGTTCCCACAGCACCCTGCCAGTCTTCCGGTCCAGGCACATGACCAGCCGTTGCTTGCCGTTCTCCTCGGCCGACGTGAGGAAGATGCGGTCGCCCCAGATGACCGGCACGGACTGCCCCTGCCCCTTGAGCGCCGTCTTCCAGACGACGGACTTGGCGTCCCAGCTCACGGGCAGCCCCTTCTCGGTGGTGTGGCCCGTGCCGTCGGGACCGCGAAAGCGCGGCCAGTTGGCGTCGCCGGCAACGGGGTCAATCAAGACGATCCAGCAAAGGCAAGTCAGGCACAGATTGAAGACACGCACGGCAGGGATACCTCACGGCGGGAAGGAATGATCTTCAGGACGGTAAGAGCTTATCGCATAAACCCCGCCGATGCCGGCAAATTCCGCTCTCGTAGGTCAGGCTTTCCAGCCTGACTGTGGCGCCGGTGTCAGGCTGGAAAGCCTGACCTAAAAGCCCAGAGTCGTCAAGACGACGGCGGTTCGCCGTTCGGGCGGGAAAACGAAGAGGGACTGGCCAAAAAGTCCAGCAGGGTTTCCGGATCGATGGGTTTGACGAAGTGGTGGTCGATGCCCGCCGCGCGCGACTGTCGGCGGTCCTCTTCCTGCCCGTAGCCGGTCATGGCCGCCAGCAGGGTCCGCGCGAATTCGGGACGGCTCCGCAGCCGGCGCGCCACTTCAAAGCCGTCCAGGCCGGGCAGTCCGATATCGAGCAATACCACCTGGGGATGGTGTACCTCGGCAGCCTGCAAGGCGCCCGGCCCGTCATGCGCCAGGTGGACTGTGTGGCCAGCCATCCGCAACAGCATGGCCATGCTGCGCGCCGCGTCCTGGTTGTCGTCCACGACCAGGACCGACAGGGAGGGCGATGAGCGTGGCGCGGGTTCGGG
>JAGVLI010000507.1 GCA_020054355.1 Planctomycetales bacterium
GCAGCAATTCATCCGCCGCGCCCGGGTCGCCGCCGCGCAGCCGTTCCAGCCAGCCTTGCAATTGCATGGTTTGCGACGAGGGATCGGCCATGCGTTCCTCGGCGGGCGAACCATGGCCCGGCCACACTTCGCGGCCGGGCCGCCTCTCCACTATAGCGGACCTACTGGCAAAGACCACGTTTTTTGGAATTCGTGTCGCCTCCGCCACAGCGCTCTCGATCAGTGGTATGTGGCCCGCGGCGATCCGCCGGCCACACTCCCCTTTCTCCCGTGCCGGAGAGGGGGCCGCGGGTGAGGGGATTCCGGTTCGAGCCGCCCCTCACCCCGCCCCTTTCGGACCTCGACGCTTACCAGTCGCGCCTGAGCCGATCGCCGGCAATCACTCTTCAGTGGAGGACCAATCGATGTGCGCCGTTCGTTTCGTGCCCGCCCTGTTGCTGCTGGCTTGTGGTGCCGACCCGGCGGGCGCTGCCGTCGATCTGACCAAGATCGAACGCACCATCGCCCAGGAGCCGGCATACCGCGGCGCCCCGAAGTACTGCTTGCTGGTGTTCGGGACGGAGGCCCAGGCGAAGAAGTGGCTGGTCCTCGACGGCGATGACCTGTACGTGGACCGCAACGGCAACGGCGACCTGACCGAAGCCGATGAGAAGGTATCGCTCAAGGCCAGTTCGCGGTTCGACCTGGGCGCCTTTCCCGACGCCGACGGCGTCACCCGCGAAGCGAAACTGCTCCTCAATCGCTTGTTGAGCGGCGGTCCACGGCTGGAATTCACGGTCGGCGACCAGTTCAAGCAATTCGTGGGCTACGATCCCCTGGATCGGCTGGCGTTCGCCGATCGGGCGCAGGACGCCCCCATCGTTCACTTCGGCGGGCCGTTGACCTTCCGCTGGTTCGCCAAGCCGCCCGAGTTGGTCGCGGGGCAGTCGTGCCGCTTCTACAGCGCGCTCGGCACCCCAGGACTCGGCAAGGGGTCGTTCGCCGCCATCCAGTGCTGCTCGGTGCCGAGTGGTACGGAACTGGTGGCGCTGCTCGACTATCCCCATCGGGACTTGGGCCAAGCACCGATCCAGGAAAAGCTCAAGCTGGGCGTGGACTGACGATTCTACTTCCGGGACACCGTGAGTGTCCCTCAGCAAGCTGGACGCGGCACTGTCCGAATCACGCTTACTTGCAACGGCTGGAAAGGACGCGAAGTGATTCCCGTGCGGCTGGAACTGCCCATGAAGTAAGAAGTGGGCGCCGGCAAGAGCAGTTCGCACCCGAGTATGACGACGGGTTTCGATCCGCACAGCGGACCCTACGGAATTCCGTAGGGTCCGCTGTGCGGATCGATCAGTTGAAGCGGACATATTTCATCGGGTAGCCGCCACCTTGGCGTCAAGCGGGCGTTGGGACAACGGTCCTGAACAAGTCCATCAGCTTTTCCAGACGCACCGGTTTGACGAAGTAGCGGTCGAACCCCAATTCCTGATGGCGCTGCTGGTCGGCGTCGCTGGGGGTATAGCCCGACATGGCGCACAGCATCACGCCCTTCAATTCGGGTACCTCCCGCAAGCGCTGGGCCACGTGAAAGCCATCCATCCCGGGCAAGCCGATATCCAGCAGCACGACGTTCGGTCGAAACGTCGGGGCCATCGAGAGCGCCATCGGGCCGGTCCGCGCCACGCGGACTTCATGCCCGTACAACCGCAGCAAGAGGCTCAGACTGTCCGCCGCATCGACGTTGTCTTCCACCACCAGCACCCGCAGGGGTGGTCCGGTCCGCGTGCCCCGCTCAAAATAAATCTTCGGCGCTTCGCGCGGCGTATCGGCCAGCAACGGCAGCTTGACCGTGAACTCGCTGCCTTTGCCCAGGCCGGCACTGCACGCTTGCACTCTGCCACCGTGCATCTCCACCAGCGTGCTGGCCAGGGCCAGGCCGATCCCGAGTCCGCCGTGCGACCGGCTGAGGGAGCCATCCACCTGCGTGAACAGGCCGAAGATGCGCGGCAGCATCTCGGGGGCGATGCCGAGGCCGTTGTCGCGCACCCGGATCACCGCCTCGGTCCCTTCCCGGCTGACGCTCAGGCCGAGGGAGCCGCCGGGGTCCGTGAACTTCGCCGCATTGTTGAGCAGGTTCACGGCAACCTGCTCCAGGCGAGCCGGGTCCGCGTCCACCCAGAGCGGTTCGGTCGGCAGCAGCAAGGAGAACTCGTGCTTGCGGGCATCGATGAAGGGCCGGACGGATTCGGCGGCACGGTTCATGGGGACCCGCAGGTCCACCTTCTCCTTCTGGAGCCGCAGTTTCCCTTTGGTGATCCGGCTGACGTCCAGGAGGTCGTCCACCATGCGGACCATCTGCCCGACCTGGCGCTCGATGATGTTGCCGGCCTGTTCGATGATCGGGTCGGCGGTCCGCAGCTGCCGAAGGATGTTCAGGGCATTCAGGATCGGCGAGAGCGGGTTGCGCAGCTCGTGCGAGAGTAACGCCATGAACTCTTCCTTGCTCCGGTTGGCTTCGGCCAGAGCATCCGCGCGCTGCGTTTGGGCCTCCTGCTTGCGGCTGTCCGTGAGATCGTGCATGACGCGGGCAAAGGATCGGACCTGCTTGTTCTCGTCCAGCAGGGGTGTCACGGTCGCGCTGCACAAGAAGGTGGTCTCATCCTTGCGCAGCTGCCAGCGGACGCTGTCCACTCGACCGTTCGCCAGCGCCGTCTTGAGTTCGTGCTCGGGTTGGCCGTTGCGAATATCCTCGGGGATGAAGAAGCGGGAAAAGTGCTGACCGATGATCTCGCTGGACTGGTAGCCGAATAGGTGTTCCGCGCCTTGGTTCCAGCAAAGCAAGTGCCCGTCGGGTCCGACCAAGAAAAGGGCGTACTCCTTGGCGTCCGCCGCCAAGAGTTCAAAACGCTCTTCCAGTTCTTGCGCCGACGGCTTGTTGGTGTACTCCGCGTCCATGTCCGCGCCCTCCTGCGCATGGCCTTCCAGGCGCTCATCAGTCGTGAGAAACTTCAGATCGATTGTGAATGGTCAGGTTGGATAGATGAGTGTCCCCGGTGAGGGGACAGCCAGGTAAGGGAGGTGGCCAACCGGCCAAGGTGTAATAATCAGTCTACTGGAATGACGGCGGGAAGCAAGGATTAACTTCAATGATCGATTAGGCGAGGGTTGCGGCGCATCGAGTTCGCGAACAGGCTAGGCGCGGCACTGGCAAGCGTTCAAGAAAGCGAACCGGACATCGCCGGGAAGTCCCAGCAATGTCCGGTTCGCTTTCGAGATTCCAGGCTTGCATTCAATCATGGTCCAGGAATGACTGTCGGCTCGTAGGGCCAGCGTCTCGCTTGCCTTGATGTCGGGGCAAGCGAGACGCTGGCCCTACGACCAAGCCAGACGGCCTTCGCCGGATCGTGCATCAGGGCATGACCTGGGCCTTCGTCTGGAACTCGATCTCGCCCTCGGTCTTGAGGTCGGTGATGATCTTCAGCTGGCGCCGGACGTCGCCGGCCGCGCCGGGCTTGAGCGTGACCGACAGGACATGGACCGGACGGTTGCCTGTGGTCGTCTCCCGCACCACCAGGTCCTGGTCCGCTCCCTTGACGCTGGTGATCTGGAAAGGCGTGACGCCGCGCACGATCACCTTGCGCTCGACCTGGCTGCCGACCTTCACCTGACCGAGATCGACCACGGCCGGGCTGATGCTCAGGGCCGACTCGATCTCCACGTTCACCGGCACGCGCACGCGCGGCGTCGCCGGATTGTTGGTTTGCAGCCAGATGTCGGTATACCACTTGCCCACGGGGGCATCGGCACGCAAGCGGGCGGTCACTACGTAGGCCACCTCGTTGGTGTTGCGCTTCTCTTCCTTGAGAGTGGCCTGGACATAATTGCTTTCGCACTGGACGCCTTGAATGCGCCAGGAGTTCTTGCCCAGGAAGGTCACGGTCACGCCGGCCGAGGGCGTGCTGTTCCGCTTGACCTGGCCGAAGTTGACGGCATCGGGGGTCACGGTCACGTCGTCGCGGCTGTTGGCCTGCACCCAGAGGCGGACTTCCTCGGACTGGGGCTGATCGAAGCGGACGAAGATGGTCACGGTCTTCACACCGGCGAAGCGCGTGGTGTTCATCTGGGCGAGGATGATGGTTTCCTGACCGGGCTGGATGGTGTTTTCCAGGGCGGCGGCCGTCACGCAGCCGCAGGAGACCCGGATGTCGGCTATATGAATCGGCGCGTTGCCGTTATTGCGCACATGGAAGGGATGGGTCAGCAGCGGGCCGCGCGGCACGGTGCCGAAATCCTTGGAAAGCTCCGCGAACAGGCCTTCGGTCCAGCTGGCCGCTTGGAGGGGCGCCGCGAAGCACAGGCCCAGCATGAGACAATAACAGTGCCGAAGCATGATGATCCTCGTACCCCCGCTTCGAATTGGCCCGCCGTCCGCCCGGAGTCACGCCGCGAGCAAACACGCACGGTCGAGGGCCATTGTTCTTATCGCTCGCGGAGGGCGGGGAGTCAAACCGGGCAAGCTGGAATTGCGGCGGCGAATTGGCCTCGCCGAAGACAGGAACCGCGCCGGTCCATTCTTTGCTATATCGCTTATTTCCGGACGGTCGGCTCCGGGGCAAGCCTGGGAAGCGGGGCGAACTGGGGGAGGATTGCGGCCAGTCGGATGCGCGAGGCGGGCGCGGAGGAATTTCGACCGGAGCGACTCACCTTTCGCTCAAGTCGGGCCGTGCGCCAGGACCGCTACC
>JAGVLI010000413.1 GCA_020054355.1 Planctomycetales bacterium
CGATCTTGGCCTGCGCGGCGCTGGGCCGACAGGCGCCGCGCACCCTGTTGATTGCCCTGGCCCATCCGCGCGATCTCGACGGCTGGAGCGAAGACCTGGCCAGCTTTTCCGGCACCCGTCCTGTCGTCCTGCCCGGCTGGGACCAGTGGCCGCCGCCCCAGCCGGACGACTTCACCGAAGGCATCTCCGCGCCCGTGGTCGATGAGCTTGCCGGCCAGCGGCTGCGCATCCTCAAGCAACTTGCAAGCGACGCGCCTCCTCCCTTGGTGCTCACCACCTTCCAGGCGCTCTTGCAGCCCGCGCCGAATCGGGAGCAGCTTTTCCAGCAGCGGCGCATCGTCAAGGCCGGCGAGACGCTGGAACCGGATGAACTCGCCGGCTGGTTGGTCGAGCGTGGCTTTCAGCGGAGCGATTCGGTCCATTTCCCAGGACAGTTCACCCGGCGCGGCGGCATCCTCGACGTGTTCTCCCTCGATGCCGACGCACCGCATCGCTTGGAATTCTTCGGCGACGAACTCGAATCGATCCGCCCGTTCTCGCCGCAGACGCAGCGCAGCCTGGGCAATCTGCCGCAACTGGAATTGCTGGGATTGGCCCAGCCGACCGCAGGCAGCTCCGGGCATGTCTGCGATTACCTGACCGCCAACAGCTGGACCGTCCTGGTCGAACCCGAGGAGCTGCGCGAACAGGGCCGACACTTCCTCGAGCGCGTGACCGATGGCCGGGGACTGTTCTCCGTCGAAGGGGCCTTTCAGCAGCTCTTGCGTTTTCCCAGCACGATCTTGACCGCGTTGCCCAGTCCGTCGCTGGAAGCCATCTGCCATTTGCGCGTCGAATCGGTCGAGCGCTTCAGCGGCGAGATCGCCAAGCTGCGCGGCGAGCTCGATAGCATCGCGGGCGGCAGCCGGGTCGTGGTCGCTTGCCATAACGAAGCGGAAGCCAAACGACTGGGCGAAATTCTGTTGCCCGCCGGCAAGCCGGAGAACGGCACGCGGACTGCCGCCATCCAGCTGCTGGTCGGCCATGTCCGCGCTGGCTTTCGGCTGGTGGAAGCGGGCCTCGTCGTCCTCAGCGACAATCAGCTCTTTCGTCGGGAAGACGTGCGCCAGGTGCAGCCCCGGCGCCGGCTGGAATCGCGGGCCATCGATAGCTTCCTCGACCTGGCCGACGGCGACCTGGTGGTGCATGTCAGCCACGGCATCGGCCGGTTTCGCGGCATGCAGATGCTGGAGAAGAACGGCCAGCAGGAAGAACACCTGTCGCTGGAGTTTCGCGACGGCATCCTGCTCTATGTGCCGGCGTCGAAGATCGACCTGGTGCAGAAGTACGTCGGCGGCAGCAAGACCGATCCGGAGCTGTCCAAGCTCGGCGGCACCCGCTGGCAGCGGACCAAGGAGAAAGTCGCGGCGGCGACCATCGACCTGGCCCACGACATGATCGACTTGCAGGCGCTGCGGGAAGCGCAGCCCGGCATCGCCTACCCGCCCGACAGCGACTGGCAGCACGAGTTCGAGGGCGCTTTCCCCTATCGGGAAACGCCGGACCAGTTGACCTCATTGGCGGAAATCAAGCACGACCTGGAACGCCCCCGGCCGATGGACCGCCTGATCTGCGGCGACGTCGGTTACGGCAAGACCGAGTTGGCCATCCGCGCCGCCTTCAAGACGATGGACAACGGCCGACAGGTAGCGGTGCTGGTGCCGACCACCGTGCTGGCCGAGCAGCACTTCCGGACCTTCAGCCAGCGGCTGGCGGAATATCCCTTCGTGGTCGAATGCCTGAGCCGCTTTCGCACGGGCGGCGAGCAGAAGCGCATCGTCGCCCGGCTGGGCCAAGGCGGCGTCGATCTGATCATCGGCACCCATCGCCTGGTCAGTCCGGACGTGAAATTCAAGGACCTGGGCCTGGTCATCATCGACGAAGAGCAGCGCTTCGGCGTCGAGCACAAGGAACGCTTGAAGCGACTGCGGCAAACGGTGGACGTGCTGACGCTGACCGCCACGCCGATCCCGCGCACGCTGCACCTCTCCCTGCTGGGCATCCGCGACATCAGCAACCTGGAGACCCCACCGCCGGACCGCCTGGCCATCGAGACGCGCATCGCCCGCTTCGATCCCACGCTGGTCCGTCATGCCATCCTGCGCGAGCTGAACCGCGACGGGCAAGTCTACTTCGTGCATAACCGGGTGCAGAACATCGAGGCCGTCCGCGACAAGCTCGAAGGCATCGTGCCCGAAGCGCGGATCGTCATCGGCCACGGGCAGATGGCCGCCGACGAACTCGAAGCCGCGATGGTCCGCTTCGTGCGCCGGGAAGCCGACATCCTGCTGGCGACCACCATCATCGAAAGCGGGCTGGATATCCCGAACGCCAACACCATCTTCATCAATCAGGCGGATCAGTACGGCCTGGCCGACCTGCATCAGCTGCGCGGCCGGGTGGGGCGCTACAAGCATCGGGCCTATGCGTACCTGTTGCTCGACTCCGACCGCAATATCACGTCGGTGGCCACGCGACGGCTGAAGGCCATCGAAGAGTTCACCGAACTGGGGGCGGGCTTCAAGATCGCCCTGCGCGACCTGGAAATCCGCGGCGCGGGCAACATTCTCGGCACGCAGCAGAGCGGGCATATCGCGGCGGTCGGCTACGAACTCTACTGCCAGCTGCTGGAGAACGCGGTGCGCCAGATGAAGAACCAGCCGCTGCGCACGCCGCTCGAAGTGAACGTCGATCTGCCCTGGCCGGCGTTCCTGCCGCGCGATTACGTGGAAGGACAACGCCAGCGCATGGAGGTCTATCGCCGGCTGGCGCGGGTCCGCAAGCTGGAACGGCTGGAAGATTTTCGCCAGGAGCTGCGCGACCGCTTCGGGAAAATCCCCGAACCCGCCGAGTGGATGCTGCGCCTGGCGGAGTTGCGGCTGCTGGCGGCACGCTGGCAGATTGGGCAAGTGCGGCTGGAAAGCCAGGGGAGCGCGGAGCAGCCTGCGCCGGCGAGCGGGGGGCGTAAGCCCCCCGTGGAG
>JAGVLI010000923.1 GCA_020054355.1 Planctomycetales bacterium
AACCACCATCGACGACGCCCGCCTGCTCTACGAGGCCATCTGCCTGGCCAAGCCCGGCGGCCTGGGGCGCAGCGCGGAGCAGGACGTACAGGACGTGCCAACGCTCGCGCTGACCTCCGCGATGCAACTGGCTGCCGAACGGGATGCCATCGCCCGGCAATACGCGACTGGCTTTCGGGAGGTGTTCGACGAGGGATTGCTGGCGCTGCGGGATGGACTGGCCCGCACTCAATCGCTGGAAGGGGCCATCATCTGGTGTCAGCTGGACTGGCTGGCCCGGCAAGCCGACACCCTGATACTCCGCAAACAGGGGCCGGCGGAATCCGAGGAAGCGAGCCGTTGCGCCCGCGAGGTGTTGTCTGCCGGCTGGCCGCAGACTACCGAGAGCCGACAACGATTCGCCAACTTCGACGCCTGGTTGCGCGCCCAGGGCAACCGGCGCAATCCGGGCGCCACGGCCGACCTGGTGACGGCTTGCTTGTTCGTGGCGTTGCGAACAGGGATGCTGACGCTGCCTTCTCGGCTGCCGTGGGATGGTGGCGTGCCATCGTGACCGAAGTAAAGTGCCCATTGCAATTTCAATTGTGTGCCTGTGCCGGACGATGTCCGGACGCGGCGCGCTTCGACCCAGGGAATGCTCCATGATTTCGCAGCCCGACTTCAATCGACCGCTGACGCCGCCCGAACGGAACGGGGCGATTTTCTTCCTGCTCCTGTTCCTCGGCGCCTTCACGGCCGAGGTGATTGTCGATTACGATCCGGTCAAGCTGACCGGTCTGTTCGTCGCCTCCTGGTGGATACCGTTGCTCGCCCTCCACGAAGCCGGGCATGCCCTCGCCGCTTGGCTGGTGAGCTGGAGGGTGCTGCGCATCGCCATCGGCACCGGCCCGATCGTCTGCCGGTTCCGCGTCGCCTCGGCCACGGCGGAGCTGCGGCTCTTTCCCGTTGGAGGCTATGTCATAACGGTGCCGACCCGGCTGCGTTTTCCTCAACTGGAAAACTCCTTGATCTATGCCGCCGGCCCTGGGATCGAACTGGCGCTGCTCGGCCTGCTGGCGGCCGTGGTGGGTCCGGAGTCGTTGCTGAGTCGGACGGATCGCATCTGGCTGCTGGCGGTGCAGGCATTGGGCGTCGCCATTGTCGTGGACGCCGTCACCAACTTGATGCCGATAACCGTGGCCAGCAAGGACGGCCCAGTCGCCAGCGACGGCCTGGGCATCTTCCGCAGCTTCTGGATTTCCAACGAAGCCTATGCCGGGATGATCGGTCTCCAGCTCGAACCGGAATCGGAAACCTGAGAACCTGGCCCAGCCGGATTCTCCCCTGTCCCGCAAGCCACGAGTGGCTGCTCGGACGCCGGCGCGCCGAGACCGCCGAACCGTGTAACGCTCCGCCGTTCTCCCCAAGGAAGGAGAACACGATGCGTAACTATCTGCCGCACCTGGGCGTACTCTGTCTGCTCTTCGGCGTGCCGCCCTGCGGGGCCGCGGACCTGACCCAGGTCCAACGGACCATTGCCAAGGAGCCGAAGTACCAGGGCAAACCGGCTTATTGCCTGCTGGTCCTCGGCCCAGAGGCCAAGTTCCGCGTCTGGCTGGTGGTGGACGGGGCTGTGCTCTACGTCGATCGCAACGGGGACGGCGACCTCACGGGCATGGACGAGCGTGTCAGCGCGACTTACAACCGCGACGGGGACGTTGGGTTCCGAACGGGACTGAGCGAAGGCCCCGAAGGCAAGGCGCAGCATACTTTGCGCGTCGGTCACTCCAAGGACGGCTGCTATGTACAGCTGCGTCTCGACAAGACCCGGAGCTGGCAGCTTGCCGGTTTCGATGGCCCCGGCCCCCTGGCCTTCGCCGCCCGGCCGCTGGATGCGCCGATCGTTCATCTCTTGGGACCGCTCACGCTGCAGCGCTTCGAGCCGCAGAGCGGTTCCATTTCGCCGCACCTCAAGCCGTTGCCGTTGGTCCGCGGGGAAGTCAACAACCTGGCTTTCAGCGTGGGGACGCCAGGGCTGGGCGCTGGAACCTTTGCCAAGTATCCGGACGTACCGAGCGGCCAGGCGGAGTTGCGCTTCGCCAACGGCAAGACCATCGCGGTCGAGCTGAAGCCCGACGGGTGAAGCTGATGCCCTTCGGTAGTGGGCTCCGTGCGAGTCCCCGATGAGGTGGAAGCCGGCAAGGCGACAGTGACCGTGACGGTCCCGAAGTGGAAGGACCGCGTCACGCCGTTGCGGATCGAAGTGCCAGTCCAGGCTCCAACAAAGACCGCGAAGTAGCAAGTCGGTTCGCGAATTCAAACGCGCCGTTTGAAAGTTCCAAATGGTGTCGCGCGGCGGCTTCGGCTAACCTGGGTTGGTCCCCATCCATCACCGGACCTTCAGGAGCAGCCATGACCAGCCGCGCACAGACCGAGTATCGCTACGAAAAACTGACCTGGCCGGAAATCAACGACGCCATCGACCTGGGCAAAGTCTGTGTGTTGCCCGTCGGGTCGGTCGAGCAGCATGGCCCGCACCTGCCGCTCGACGTGGACATCGTCTGTCCGCAGGGCGTTGCGTACGGCGTCGGCAAGAAGATCACCGACAAGGTGCTGATCCTGCCGCCCTACTGGTACGGCTACTGCGGCCACGTCATGGATTTTCCCGGCACCATGAACGGCCACTACGAGCACTTCATTCAGAGCGTGCTCGATATCGTCAAATCGCTGGCGTATCACGGCTTCAAGAAGATCATCCTGCTCAACGGCCACGGCTCCAACATGCCGAACCTCGACCTGGTGGCCCGGCGCGGCAACCTGGAAACCGATGCCGAGTGCGTGCTGCTGGCCTGGTGGCAACTGCTGAGCGTGGAAAAGGACTTTCACAAGAAATGGCGGGAAAGTAAGT
This sequence comes from Planctomycetales bacterium, assembly GCA_020054355.1. GTDB lineage: Bacteria > Planctomycetota > Planctomycetia > Gemmatales > Gemmataceae > JAGVLI01. Next base: position 2,888 of record JAGVLI010000923.1, read on the forward strand.
TCCCCGGCGGCTGCGCTCACGCCTGCGAGCTGGAAACCTCGCTCTATCTCTACCTGGACGGCGACAACGTGCGCAAGGACAAGATCAAGAGCGGCGACGTCAGCTTCAACCTGGAAAACAGCCCGTTCATGTACGTCGATCTGATGGGCCACGGCCCGGCGGCGCTGACTTCGTGGACCAGCAGCTATTCCGATACCGGGGTGCTGGGCGCTGCCGAGCTGGCCACGGCCGAAAAGGGCAAGATCGTCTACGACGAAGCGGTCAAGCAGCTCTCGACCTTCATCACCTGGTTCAAGGACCGGCCGAAGGATCAACGGCAAGACATGCACCGCAAGACGCCGACCATGCCGATCCCCTGGGGGCAGACGCCGCTGGAGCCTACGGCAAAGAAGAAGGCCAACGTTGGCGGCAACACGAACGGCAACGGCAAGAAGCCGCACGACAAGCCGGCGAAGGTGAAGCAGAAGGGATCGTGATATGATTGGCGGGGAGGAGCAAAGATGGCGAAACTGACCGTATCGATTCGGGACGCGCTTTGGAAGGAATTTTCGCAAGTAGCGATCCTCCGCCGCAAGAACCCGCAACGGTTGGCGGAACGCTTGCTGGCGGAGGCCATGAAGCGAATGGCCGACGAAGATTTGCTGGGGCGAACCGAGCGAGCGTTCCGGCGCAGCAAGGTCAAGCTGAAGGATGTTGAAGCGCTGGTCCGACGGCACCGAATCGATACGGCCAGCAGGGGGCACGGCAATGCCTGAAGTTTCCATCGCCGGCAAGGTATGGCGAGAGTTTGTCCAATTGGCCGAGCGCCAGAAGCGCAATCCGCAAGCACTGGCCGAGACAGTGCTGCGCGAATATCTTCAGCGCGCCGCGGACGAACAACTGCTAGCTGATTCCCGTAAGGATGCCCGCAAAGCCAAGATTGCCAGCAAGGATGTGGAGGAATTGATCCGTCAATACCGCCGCGAGAAGGCAAGGAAGGCCCAGAATGGTAGTGCGAAAAAAGCGGACAGCGGTCACTCTTGATACCAACGTCCTGCTGCGGAACGTCTTGACGACCAATCCTCGCAGCCCCAACACGCAGGTTTGCCAGCTATGGTTCACGCAGAAGAAACTACAGTTGATCGTCAGCCGGGAGGTGATTGCAGAGTACCTTGAGATCTTTGAACGGGTCGGCAAGTTTCAGCCCGATCGGATCGTGCGCTGGCAGGCGATCTTTGAAGTGGATCCCCGTTGCACCCTGGTCAATCTTGCAAAGCGCTACACCGAAAGCCGCGATCCCGACGACAACGTCTTTCTGGCCACGGCGGCTGCCGGCAAGGCGGAGTATCTGATTACCAACGACCGCGACTTGCTCGAGCTGCCCGAAGAATTTCGCAGGACATTGTCCTTCGCGATAGTCACGCCCCGGCAGTTCTTGCAAGCGTGATCGTCGGATTGACCGGCCGCAAACGCTTCTACGAAGCGTCGCTAACCGAACCAAGTCTAATCACTTCTTCGGCGCTTTCTCCAGCGCCGTCAGATACAGCGACAGCGCCTCGGTCATGGTGGTCATGCCGGTGGGGCTGGTCTTCATGCTCAGGGCAAAATTCTTCAGGCTCTTTTCCGCCTGGGCGCGATACTTGTCATCGCCGGTCTTCTGCCAGAGGCGCACGAAGTTCTTCGCCGCCACGCTGTTGGCCCCAGGCTGCGCGCCATCGTACTGGTCCTTGCCGCGCGCGAAGAGTTTTTCGTGGTCGTGCGAGGTGTAGAAGAAGCCGCCCCGGTCCTTGTCCTGAAAGTGTTCGACCATCTTGTCGGTCACGGCTTTCGCTTCGTCGAGCCATTTCTGGTCCTTCGTCGCGTCGTGCAGGTTCAGCAAGCCGTGAACGAGGAAAGCATAGTCGTCGAGGTAGCCGTTGAGCTTGGCCTCGCCCTTTTCACCCGGCCGCGCGCCGTAGGAGCGCAGCAGCCGGCCTTCCTTGGTGCGCATGGTCTGTAGGATGAAGTTGGCGGCCTTGCTCGCCTGTTCGAGATAGCCCTTGTTCTCGAAGACCTGGCCGGCGGCGGCGTAGCCGGCGATCATCTGGCCGTTCCAGGCCGTCAGCACCTTGGTATCGAGGAAGGGCCGTTCGCGCTTGGCCCGGATGTCGAAGAGCTTCTTGCGTGCCGGGGCGAGCCGTTTTTCCAGGTCTTCCTCGGACAGCTTCATGTCCTTGGCGACCTCGGCCAGCGGCTTGCGCAGTCGCAGGATAATGTACTTCTCCTCGAAGTTCAGGTTGCCGTCGTTGCCGTAAACCTGTTCGATGAGTGCCAGCTCTTCCTTGCTCAGGGCGGCTGCCAGCTCTTTCGGCGTCCAGACGTAGAATCGGCCTTCCTCCTCCTCGCTGTCGGCGTCGAGCGCCGAGTAGAAGCCGCCGGACTTGTCGGTCATTTCCCGCTGGATGAAATCGAGCGTCTCGGCCACGACCCGGCGATAGACCGGGTTCTTCGCGGTCTGAAATGCCTTACTGTAGACCTCGACCAGCTGGGCGTTGTCGTACAGCATCTTCTCGAAGTGCGGCACGGTCCAGGTGCGTTCGGTGCTGTAGCGGTGGAAGCCGCCGCCGAGGTGATCGTAGATGCCGCCCCGCGCCATGTGGTCCAGGGTGACGGTCAGCATTTCGTTGGCTGAGGACTTCGGATCGCGGCCGGCTTCGTGCAGCAGGAGCATCAGGTAGGGCGGCGTCGGGAACTTGGTGCCCTTGAACATCCGCGCGGCCGAGCCGAAGCCGCCGTGCGTCTTGTCGAACTCTTCCTGCATGCCGCTCAGGGTGTCTTTCACCAGGTCGCGGTCAACCTTGGTGAGGTTAATGCCCCGGCCCAAACCGGCCAGGGCCTGGGTCGTGGCGGTGGCGAGCTTTTCGGCCTGCGCCTCGATGTCCTTGGGCTGGTTCTTGTGGAAATCGTTGACCAGCTTCATGATGGTCTTGAAGCCGTTGACCTTCTCGCCTTCGATCTCCTTGTCCTCCGGCGGCCAGTAAGTGCCGCCGATGATCGGCTTGCCCTCGGCGGTCATCCACATCGAGAGCGGCCAGCCGCCGCGCTGGCCGAGGGCGTTCAGCGCGGTCATGTAAATCTGATCCACGTCCGGCCGTTCCTCGCGGTCCACCTTGATGCAGACGAACCATTCGTTCATCAGCTTGGCGACCGCTTCGTTGGAGAAGGATTCCTTCTCCATCACATGGCACCAGTGGCAGGAACTGTAGCCGATCGACAGGAAAACCAGCTTGCCTTCCTTCTTGGCCTTGGCGAACGCCGCCTCGCCCCAGGGGTGCCAGTTCACCGGGTTGTGGGCATGCTGCAAGAGGTACGGACTGCTCTCCTTGGCGAGCAGGTTCGTTGACTTCTTCTTGGGGTCTTTTTCTTTTTCCTTGGCTTCCTGGCCGGCGGCCGGAGCGACGAGCCACCCCAGCAGCAGGAACAGCAGGCCGCAGCGCAGCAGCTTGGCGGGGTGAGGGATCAGTCGCTCCATGAGTGTGGCTCCCGGGTGAAAGCGTGCTAAGCCGCAAGCGGCAGAGCGGTTACTTTTCGGGGACGGTCAGCTTGACGGCGGCGGGCAGCAGGCATTGCTTGTCGGTGCAAGCCTGGAACTTGACCGTGACTTCCAGCGGGCTGACGTCGCCCTTGGCCCGCTTGACGGCGGCCTTGATCGTCACCTTGTCCTCGTAGACCTTGTAATCGCCGACCACCTTGTCCTTGACCAGCTTGCCTGCGGGGTATTCCACTTTCACTTCCGGCTTTTCCTTGGCGCTGACGGTCACGCTGGTCTGGGCGCTGGCGAGGTCTTCGAGGCCGACCGGATTGGCGTAGGTGTGCCAGCCGGCATCGTGGGCCAGGACGATGGTGACGGTCTGCTTGCCGTCGGCGTCGGGCTTGTCCGCCGTGGCCGAGACCTTGACCACGCCGTCGGACTTCTTCAAACCCTGGCCGCGAACGTCATCGGCGGCCAGCAGCGACAGGAACGCGGCGACGGCCGCCAGACCGTAGATGAATCGTTGGGTCATTTTCAGGCTCCTTTACAGGGCGTGCTAAACCGCAAGCGGCGGCATCCGTTACTATCCCCGTCTTTTCGGGATTCGCAAGGGGAAATCCGGCGGCTGGCGGCGGGCCAGCCGCGCAATCATCGACGCTGTCGCCCGGCCGGATATTCGAGCGGTTTGACACCCTCCGCATCCGGGGTAGAATACGTAAAGGCGGTAAACCTGTTGCAGCGGGCATCACCAACGAGGGGAGGGCGCAAGTCATGAACGGGAGATTGCTGGCGGCGGCGGTTGCCGTCCTGAGTCTGGCAGGAGCTGGGAACCTCGCCCTCGCCCAGGAGTTTCAACGTCTGACCTACACGCCCGACCAGCCGATTCCCGCCTCGGGAGTCAGCGGCGGCGTTTCGACCATGACGTTGCAGATCAACGAAGACACCGAGGAAGCCGAGAACCTGCTCACCTGGGGTCGGCGCGGCTGGGGCGGCTATGGCTATCGCGGCTGGGGCGGCTACCGTGGCTGGGGCGGCGGTTACGGCTACAGTGCCTATCGCGGCTGGGGCGGCTACCGCGGCTGGGGCGGCTATGGCTGGGGCGGCTACTATCGACCCTACTACAGCTACTACTACCCGAGCGTTTCCTACAACTTTGGCTACTACCGACCCTACGTCCCGTACTACAACTATTACTACCCGCAGACCTACTACTACGGGCCGTCCTGCTACTATTACTACCCGATCTCCACGGACGTCGATGCGGTCAGCGCGCCCAACTACACGCAGGCCATCGTGAAGGTCGAGCCGACGCGCGTCTACGGACAAGCCAATGGCGGCGTGGTGCAAGCCGCGCCGGCCGCCGCGCCGCGGAACGGCACCTATTACTACGACGGCGGGCCGCAAAGCCCCGTGCCGCTGCCGAAGTCGGGCGTCGAAACCAAGCCGCTGCCGTCCGCGCCGCCAAAGAAGACCGTGCCGCTGGAAGGCATGCCGGTTTCCTTGCCGGCGAACAGTCCGGCGAAATTCGCCTATCCGGCCTACGGCGAAAAGCCGGTGCAGACCAACTTCGCCGAGGACCGCGTGATCGCCGTCAAGAAGTAGTCCGCTGCAGTATCAAGAAGCCCACGGCAGCCGTTGCCGTGGGCTATTTCGTTGCGCGGAGCGATTGTGCCGATTGTGCCAGGCGGAGAAGCTGGTGAAACTGTGCGGCGGGCAAGTTCTTGCTGGGCGAACGGTAAACCGTGCTTTAACCTGAAAAGCCTCCCAGCTTTCGCAGCATCACTATCCGGAGCTGCCGTCATGACCAAGCCATCGATCAGTTTCAGTCTGCTCGCCCTGTTCCTGCTGGTTGACGCGGGCCGAGCCGCCGATCCGGCCAAGCCCGAAACGTTGCCGAAGCCCCGCGAGATCAAGGTGCCAGTGATTCCGATGGGGTCGATGCGGACCAATCGCTACGACGTCTGGCAATACTACGAGGTCGATCGCTTCGGCCGGTTCCGTCCGGTGGTGATTCAGTCACCCTATGGGGCGTACTACAAGTTCAATGGGCAGTTTTACCCGTGGGCCTCCACGCAGCCGTTGGATTGGAAGATCATGATTATTGAGTAGGGCATTAATGGCGAGCGTCGAGGCGTCAGCCCGACGTGTCC
>JAGVLI010000022.1 GCA_020054355.1 Planctomycetales bacterium
CCATCAAGACAACGTGCCGCGCTCGAACGTGCAACTGACGTTCGTGCGGGCCGATGCTCAGAACAGCCGCCAGGCGGCGACGGCCGACCGCGACGGCAAGTTCCAGGTGAATCTGCCTTCCGGCGGCTGGCACGTCTACCTGACCGGCAACGACGGCCGGGCCGTCTACCTGAATCAGATCGAGGTGCGCGGCGAGCAGAGCCGGCCGATCGTGCTGGTAAGCCACTGAGGCCGCTTGCTGAACCGCAAGCGGTAGATGGGGTCTCCGAGCTTAGGCGGAGGCCCCGTTTTATTGCGCTGCCCCAGGCTGCCGATCCTCATTTTCCTGTTCGTTTTTCCGCGCCGGCTCGTCGTTCATGGTGAATGATTGAGATCGCCGCCTGCGGTATCAGCGGACAACTTTTCAGGGGGAGCGGTGCCATGCGTCTTGTCGGTTCGATGCTGGCGCTGGGAATGGGACTGGGCTTCGCAACGGCAGCGTTCGCGGAAGCGATGCCCGTGCCGACCGCTGCCCATATCGACCAGTTGATCGCCCGGCTGGGCAGCGGCCAGTTCGCCGAGCGCGAACAAGCCACCGTTGCTCTGGAAACGCTTGGCGGCCAGGCGCTTGAGTCGCTGCGCCGGGCCGCGCGGAATCAGGACCTGGAAATTCGCCGCCGGGCCGAGGAACTTGCCGCCCGCATCGAAGTTCGCGTCGATAGCGCCCGCTTGCTGGCCGGCAAGAAGGTGCGTCTCTCCTATCAGAATGTTCCCATCAGTGAGGCGATGGCTGATTTTTCTCGCCGCACGGGATTGACCCTGAAGCTCCATAGCGACGACGAGGCGCTGGCCGACCTGGACCAACGCAAGCTCACCCTCGAAACCGGCGACCTCGGCCTCTGGGATGCCCTGGACCGCTTCTGTGCGGTCAGCGGCTTGGCCGAGAGCAGCCTGTCGAGCGATGGCGCCGATGCGCTGACCTGCCGGTTGCGATTAGGACAGCCAGCCCGACTGCCCAGCTATCAAGCCGGGGCCGTGCGCATCCGGGCGATCAGCTCGCGGGCGCCCGGCTGGGGGCAGACCCCCGGCGTGGTCGATGCCCCTTGCCTGCTGGAAGTCGTCACCGAGCCGGGAATCCTCTGGCACGGGGTGGCCGACGTGCGCATTCTCAAAGCCGTGGATGACCAGGGCCAGGAGCTGGACCAGGTGCCGGGCACGCTGGAAAGCGGCGGCTACGAGGAGTTCGCGCAAATGGGCGGTTTCGGCAAGCGCATCTGGCGATCGGATTTCGCCGACTACGGGCTGACGGGCGGCAAGCAGCCCGTGAGCGTGAAGCTGAAGCTGGGCAAGGAGCCGGCCCAGAAGGTGAAAGAACTGCACGGCATCCTGGTCGGCCAGATGCAGACGCCGGTCGAACCGCTGCTGATCGTCGATAACGTTTTGCAGATGGCCGGACAGACCTTCAAGGGCAGCGACGGCGCGGTCGTCAAGCTGGGCGAGATCGCCCGCGACAAGGACGGCCGCACGCAACTGGACGTTGAATTCCAGTCGGCCCCGATGGAAGATGCGCTGCAACTCGCCTTCGGCATGAACAACCGCCGGGCGCTCAATCAGGCTCTGGTCTTCCAGCTGCGTTCCCGCGACCGGCTGGGTGCCATCCCCAACCTGGAATTGCGCGACGCCGCCGGCAAGCTCGTGGACGTGGCCCGCTACAACGAGGTCAACCAGGTGGCCGGCACCAAAGGCACCTACACCGCCACCCTGCACATCCTGCCCAAAACCGGCGTCGGCGACCCCGTCCGCCTGCAGCTCCTCGGCCGGCGCACCGCCATCGTCGAAGTGCCCTTCATTCTGAAGGACGTGCCGCTGCCGTAATTAGTCCAAGTCATCGCGGACTTTGGCGAGCGTCGAGGCGTAAGCCCGACGTGGAACCGACCGCACACGTCGGGCTTACGCCCCGACGCTCGCCAAGACGCCGCGACGCTCGCCAGCGTTCCATTCGCCTTGCACCGACTGCGCCGCTTGCTACAATCCGGCCGCTTTGCGTACCGCAAGCAAGGAGGCAGGCGGCAAGCGATGAATCCGGAACCGAGCCATCCGCACGAAACCGCGTTTGTTCCCCGTTTGCTGGTCGGCCTGGTCAAGCAGGTTTGCCGGCGTCCCGGCCTGGTGCTGACCGTCTCCCTGCTGCTCGCCGCCGCTTCAGTCTACGCAGCCTGCCGGCATCTCGAATACCACACCCAGCGCACCGACCTCGTCAGCCCGCACAAGGACTATCAGCAGCGCTGGAAGCAATATCTCTCGGAATTCGGCGACGATGATGACATGGTGGTGGTCGTCGAGGGCGGCGACCGCGACCGGATGAAGCAGGCGCTGGACTCGCTCGCCGCCAAGGTGCAGGACCAGCCGGAGCTGTTCGACCGCCTGTTTTACCGGGTTGACCTGCGCGGCCTGCGCAACCGGGCCTTGCTGTTCTTTCCCGCCGAGTCCATCAAACCCATCCAGGCCAACCTCAAGAGCATGGGCCTGCTGCTGGAGTTCGGCCCCTGGAGCTGGCGGACGCTCGGCCTGGTGAGCATGCTGCGCGAAGCCCGGCACCGCGCCGGGCAGATCAATCCCGATCGGCCGCTTACTCCCGCCGACGAGCAGTTCCTGAGCCAGCTGCACTCGATCGGCCGGTCGGCGACCGCGACGCTGGCCGATCCCAACGACTATCGCAACCCGTGGGGCAGCCTGCTGGCCCAGCAGCCGCAACAACAAGACCTGTTGGCCGAGCCGCAGTATTTCTTCAGCCCCGATGGCGGCCTGGCGTTCCTGCTGGTGCGGCCGGTGAAGGAGGAAGGCTCGTTCACCTCGTGCAACGCGAGCGTGGCGCGGATGCGGGCGATCATTGCCGAGCTGAAGCCCGCCTTTCCCGGCGTCGAATTCGGCCTGACGGGCCTGCCGGTGCTGGAAGACGACGAGATGTCGGCGGCGGATCGCGACACGCGGCTCGCCTCCTGGCTGGCCGTCGCCGGCGTGACGCTGCTGTTCTTCATCGTTTATCGCGGCGTCTGCTACCCGCTCCTGACGATGGGCACGCTGCTCGTCGGCACCGCCTGGGCGCTGGGCTGGACGACTTTGACGATCGGCCATCTGAACATTCTCTCGGCCGCCTTCGCCGTGATGCTGATCGGCATGGGCGATTACGGCGTCCTCTGGGTGATGTGCTACGAGCAAGCCCGCAGGGAAGGACGTGGCGTGCAGTCGGCCTTGCTGCATACCACCAGCCATGTCGGCCTGGGCAATCTGACCGCGGCAGCCACGCTCTCGCTGGCGTTCTTCACGGCCATGCTGGCAGACTTCCGCGCGGTGGCTGAGCTAGGTTGGATCGTCGGCTGCGGTGTGCTGTTCTGCGCCCTGGCCTGCTTCACCGTGCTGCCGGCAGTGTTGATGCTGCTGGATCGCCGGCGGGCAGTGGGCAGTGGGCAGTGGGCAGTGGGCAGTGAGAAAGCGGGACAGAATGTCATTACGGTGCGGCAAGACATTTCTCATCGAGATGCGCAGCCCGCGCTGCATGCCCGGATTCCGGGGCGTGCCTCGGCGACAGGCTGGATCATCGCGGCGGGGCTGCTGCTGACGCTGGGCCTGGGCGTCTGCGCCACGCGCGTTTCCTACGATCACAACTTGCTCAACATGCAGCCGAGGAACCTGGAATCGGTGGCCTGGGAGCTGAAGCTGATCGAGCATACCGCGGGGGCCAGCTGGCATGCGCTGAGCTGCACGGCCAGCCCGGAAGAGGCGCTGGCGCTCAAGGCACGCTTCGAGCAGTTGCCCGAAGTCAGCCGGGTCGTCGAAGTAGCGTCGCTGGTGCCGCGCGACCAGCCGCACAAGATCGAAATGCTGCGCGACATCCAGCAGCGGCTCAAGCACTTGCCGCCGCGCGGCGTCGCCATTCCGCATGCCCGGCCCAACGGCCGGCAGGTTCAGACCGAGCTGGCCTGCTTGATCGGGCAGTTGCAGCCCCTGGCCGAAACCGGCAATCACCCGTTGCTCGCGGACCTGCGCCATCAACTCATTGCCCTGCAAGCCAGCTTGCAATTGCAGCCGCTGTCCAGCGTGGCCGAGGAACGCTTGCAGCGCTTCGACGAGCGCCTGGCCGGCGACCTCGCGGAAGACCTGCATCGCCTGAAGGACGTTGCCACTCCCGCGGGCATCACCACTGCCGACCTGCCGCCGGCCCTGCGCGAGCGCTACCTGGGGCAAACCGGCAAATGGCTGCTCCGCGTCTTCGCCCGCGATTGCCTGTGGGACTTCGAGCCATTGGAGCACTTCACCCGGCAGATTCAGACCGTCGATCCGGAAGCCACCGGCAAGCCCTTCGGCACCGTGGAAGGCTTGAAGGGCATGAAGAACGGCTTCCAGTGGGCCGGGCTGTACGCCCTGATCGCCATCGTCGTCGTGTTGCTGCTCGACTTCCGCAACATCAAGCTCACGTTGCTGGCGTTGCTGCCGTTGGCGCTGGGCGTGGTCATGACGCTGGGCGTGCTGGGGCTGTTTGGCATCTCATTGAATCCCGCCAACACCATTGCCTTTCCACTGATTCTCGGCGTCGGCGTGGACAACGGCGTTCATGTGCTGCACGACTGGCGGCTGCGGCGCAAGGCCGGCCGTTATGGCATCAGCCCGACGATCCGCAAGGGCGTGCTCACGAATGCACTCACCACGATGATCGGCTTCGGCACCCTGATGATCTCGACCCAGCGCGGCTTGGTGAGCCTGGGTTTCATCCTCACGGTGGGCGTCGGCTGCTGCATGGTCGCGGCGCTGGTCTTCTTGCCGGCCGTGCTGCGGCTGGTGAGCAAGCAGCCGGTGCGCCGGCCGATTGCCGACCGGGAAGCCCTGCCGCTCGAACAGGCGGCGTAAGAGGTTCAACCGTGTACCGTCCAGCCTGTCTCTCGATTTCCCTCGGAATCGCCGTCCTTTGTGCGGCTTGCCATTCGCCTCCGAGCGGCCAGCCGGAGCGTGCCCCTGCTGCCAACACCAAGAACGTATTCGACGATCCCCATCGGATCGAGATCGTGCGACCGGGAACCTGCGAGGCGCGCGTGGGGCAGCCGGTGCTTTTCCGTTACGGCTACACCGTCGTGCCGCAGATGATTTTCAGTCTGAAGGTCAAAGTCAACGGCAAGGAAATCGAGCAGCCGGATGTCGAGTCGTACGATCGGCAGGGAAAGACCGGCTACGCTGACTTCGCCTATGTATTTCGTCCCCCACAGCCCGGCACCTATCGCATCGAGATCAGCCGACACTTCTTGAGCGGCATTGACGGCTTGCCGGACGACTACACGGTTGTCGCGCGCTGAGGTCCAAAACGGATCGCTGTCTGTGGGCCTATCCCCGCACTCAGACGGCGTACCTCAAAATTCCCCAAGGAACTGCATCACCGTTGCGATAGAATGATTGCAGGGAACCGCCCGGCCGTTGCTATTCGAAATCCAAGGAATTGTGCGATGACCCCTGCCGCGCCACCCACCGCGCCGGCCGAGAACTGGCAAGCCATCCGCGACGAGTGGATCGCAGCTGTCGAAGGACTAGTCGCCGACGCCGAGGCATGGTCCAAGACGCAGGGCTGGGCGACCCGGCGCGATCCGAAGACCATTGCCGAAGATCCCCTCGGCGCTTACCTCGTTCCGCGATTGTTGATTCACGGCGTCGATGGCCGGCTGCTGCTCGATCCCGTCACGCGCTTTGTCGTCGGCGGTTTGGGCCTGGTCGATTTCTGCGTGCTGCCTTCCTACGACTGGGTCAAGATCGTCCGCACTCCGGCGGGCTGGGAATTTCATCCGGCCCAGCCGGATGTGCCTCACCGAGCTTGGTCCGAGGGAGCTTTCGTGGAAGTCGCCCGGGAACTGCTGGCGACCGGCCGATGAAGCGGCAGGAACGCATCGAACGCATCCCAAACGGACGCACCAGAGCGACACAAGCTTCGACCGCTGCCGCGAATCTGTAGCATACCTGCCCTTAAGAATCATTTGACATCCCCCAGCGCTCCTGATACGAAATGCCCATCCCGGCGTTCTCACCCCACGCAGAACCCCAACCATCACCAGCCGGCGGCGTCGGTCAGGGCCAGACCCACATGCTGCCAGCATGGCCGGAGCATATTCGCAATGCACAGCACCGCCGACAAACGCCTCTTCTGGGCAAGCTTCCTGACGCTGATCGCCGCCGGCATCGGCTTCTCCATTCGCGGCGCCATCCTGGGCGACTGGAGCAAGCAGTTCGGCTTCACCCAGGGCGAGCTGGGCAACATCACCGGCGGCGGCCTGGTCGGCTTCGGCATCACCATCATCGCGCTGAGTTTCTTCGCCGACCGCGTCGGTTACGGGCCGTTGATGATCCTGGCATTCCTGTTGCATACGGCTTCGGCGGTCGTCACGCTGGCTGCCACGCCGATCTTCGACGCCTACGGCAAGGAGGCGACCTTTCAGTGCCTCTACTGGGGCATGTTCCTGTTCGCCCTGGGCAACGGCACCTGCGAAGCGGTCATCAATCCGCTGACGGCCACGCTCTTTCCGGAAAACAAGACCCACTGGCTCAACATCCTGCACGCCGGCTGGCCGGGCGGCCTGATCCTCGGCGCGGTCATGGGACTGATCTTCGAAGCCACCAAGACGCGCTGGGAAATCCAGATGGGCGTGTTTCTGGTGCCGACCTTGATGTACGGCTTGCTGATGCTAGGCCAGCCCTTCCCGCGCTCGGAAGCCAAGTCCGCCGGCATCACCCTGGAAGGCATGATGCAGGAACTGGGCTTGCTGGGGGCGGGCGTCGCCTCGCTGCTCCTGGGCCTCTGGCTGACCCAGAGCGCGGCCGATTTGCGCTTGCCCTCGTTCCTGGGCTGGGTAGTCGCCGCCGTGCTGCTCCTGATCTTCGGCTACTTCTCCAGCTTCCGGCTGGGGCACTGGATGCTGGCGTTCTTGCTCGTGCTGCACGCCATGGTCGGCTACGTGGAACTGGGTACGGATAGCTGGATCACCAACATCACGGGCACCATCCTCGAGAACAAGACCTACGGCCTGCTGTTGTTCATCTGGACCTCGGGCCTGATGTTCGCCCTGCGCTTCTTCGCCGGGCCGATCGTCCACCAGATTTCGCCGCTGGGCTTGCTGTTCGGCAGTGCCGTGCTGGGTGCTATCGGCCTGGCGTTGCTGGGCTCGGTTTCGGGCGCACTGCTGTTGATTGTGGCCGCGACCATTTACGGCCTGGGCAAGACCTTTTACTGGCCGACGATGCTGGGTGTCGTGTCCGAGCGCTATCCGCGCGGCGGTGCCCTGACACTGGGCACCATTGGCGGCGTCGGCATGTTGTCGGCGGGCCTCCTCGGCAGCCCTGGCATTGGCTACAAGCAGGACTATGCCGCCTCGCACTACTTGCAAGACAACGCTCCGGCAACCTATCAACGGTACAAATCGGACGATGAGAACCGCTTTCTGTTCTTCGCGCCGATCTCCGGCCTAGATGGGGCAAAGGTCGGAACCTTGCTAGGCGATCCGGGCGAGAACAACGGCGATGGCAAGAAACTCGCCCAGGACATCGCGAACTTGCAGCAAGCTGGTCGTCAGCTTAGCGAAGTCAAGAGCCTGGAGAAATTGAATAGCTGGTGGCAGGCGAACAAGGTTTATGCGGATCAAGACAAAGGGCCGCTCGAACAGGCCAGGCTGCACGGCGGCCGGCAAGCACTGATCTGGACCGCCGGCGTCCCCGCCGCGATGGCGGTGGGCTTCCTGCTGCTGATCCTCTATTTCCGCACCCAAGGGGGGTATCAGCAGGTCCACATCGGCGGCGACGTTCACGAAAAGAAGACCCTGGCCTCGGAATACCCGGCCGGCGGCGACAAGCACCCCGGCGGGCTGGGATCGGAAGCGATCCAGGCGCCTGGAGGCATCAAGCCGGCTACCTGATTTGTTTAGCCGCGAGCCGAAGGCGAGCGCTGCG
>JAGVLI010000470.1 GCA_020054355.1 Planctomycetales bacterium
CGCAGCGCTCGCCTCCGGCTCGCGGCTAAACAGTCGTATTCACAATGGAATCACCATGCTGGACGCACAATACATTCGCGAACACCTCGACGAAGTCAAAACCAACTGCACCAACCGCAAATCCAAGGCCGACGTGGACACCGTCGTCCGCCTGGACGACCAGCGCAAGCAGCTCGTTCACGAACGGCAGCAGTTGCAGCAACGGCAGAACGAAGTCTCCAAGCTGATTCCCACGGAAAAGGACAACGCCAAGAAGCAGGCGCTGATTCAGGAAGGCAAGCAACTCCGCGTGCAAGTCGGCGAGCTGGAGAAGCAAGAGAAGCAGATCGACTGCGACCTGGAAACGGCCCTCAAGGGCATCCCCAACCTCAGCCACCCCGACGCCCCGGTCGGCATCACCGAAGAGGACAACAAGGTCGTCAAGTTGGCCGGGCAGAAGCCGCAGTTCGGCTTCAAGCCGCTCGATCACGTCGCCCTGTGCGAAAAGCTCGACCTGGCCGACTTCGAGGCGGGGGCGAGCGTCGCGGGCCAGAAGTTCTACTACCTGAAGAACGAGGCGGTGCTGCTCGAACTGGCCCTGGTCCAGTACGCGATGCAGACGCTGCTGGCCGAGGGGTACACACCGGTCATCACGCCGGACGTGGCCCGCGATTCCGTGCTGGAAGGCATCGGCTTCATTCCGCGCGATCCGGACCCGAACAAACGGCAAATCTACACGCTGGAAGGCACCGACCTCTGCCTGGTCGCGACCGCTGAAATCACCCTGGGCGGCATGCACAAGGACCAGATTCTCGACCTCGACAAGCTGCCGTTGAAGTACGTCGGCCTGTCGCACTGCTTCCGGACGGAAGCCGGCGCTCCGGGCAAGGAGACGCGCGGCTTGTTCCGCGTCCATCAGTTCACCAAGGTCGAGATGTTCGTCTTCTGCACGCCGGAGCAGAGCGAAGCGATTCATCTGGAATTGTTGCGCATCGAAGAGAAAATCTTCCAAGGGCTGGGGCTGCATTTTCACGTGATCGACACCTGCACCGGCGACCTGGGCGGGCCGGCTTACCGCAAGTACGACCTCGAAGCCTGGATGCCGGCGCGCGGCGAGAAAGGCGATGGGGCTTACTGCGAGGTCACCAGCACCTCGAATTGCACCGATTACCAGGCCCGCCGGCTCAAGATTCGCTATCGGCCGGCGAATGAGAAAGGGACTCGCTTCGTACACACGCTCAACGGCACCGCCATCGCGGTCAGCCGGGCCATCGTCGCCATCCTGGAGAATGGGCAGCAGGCCGACGGTTCGGTGCTGGTCCCGGAAGTGCTGCGGCCGTGGATTGGCAAGGAACGAATTGGGCCGCGCTAGCGTCTTATCTGCGTCCACCTACTCGCATCGGAGATGAGACGTGCTCGACTATCGCAAGAACCTGGCCCAGACGCTGCTCGCGATCTGGCTGATCCTGGAAGGGTTGAATCGCGCGGTGGGCCTGGGCTTTCATGGCTTCCATTTGGTCAGCGGCGGTCTGGCCCTGGCAGCCGGTATCTTGTTCCTCATCGGGAAATGACTCGCTACGGCCCATCGCGGCCGGACAGAACGACCCGCGATCTGTCTCGCGTCGTTCGCTCACCGGAGACTCGCGCATGAACAAGTTTCTTCTGATGTTGCCGCGCAACCTGGGCAACATCTGCTTCGGCAGCTGGCTGATCGGCATGGGGCTGATCCACTATCTCCAGCCGACGGGCGGCGCGGTGTACGCCATCAATGTCGTCATGGGTATCTTGTTGGTTTTGACCGGCGTCTGCAGCTTGCTGGGCCGCTAGCCCCAAGGCCAACGACTGTTTGCCCGTGGGTCACGATTCCAATCGTGACTGCATCAAGTCTGTCACGATTGGAATCGTGACCCACGGGCAGTCAAGTCCTGGAATCCACGCTAGCCCCTGGGAGGACGAGCCATGCGACTGAATGTAAGCACCGACCAGTTGATTTTCTCCATCATCCTGATCCTGCTCGGCGTCGGGCAGATCGTGCAAGTGCTGTCGCCGGCCAACTTCCCGGCCTGGCTGATCCTGATCATGGTCGGCATCTCCTATATCCTGGAGCGCTGACCGGACTCAAGCTCCGCGCCGCCGGCCTGACTCGTGCAGCTGCGCTGCTTCTGCTATAAAGAAGCGGCAGCGGTCCCCTGATGGACCATGCACGACTCATTGCCGGAGGGTGTCTCATGTCCAGTCCTGAGCCGCCCGCGGATGCCAGCGCCCCGCCGCCGGGCGAAAAGGTCAAGCTGTTTCCCGCCGCGCCGGGCGTCTATCTGATGAAGGACGCCCAGGGAAGGGTGCTGTACGTCGGCAAGGCCAAGAACCTGCGCAACCGCGCCGGCCATTATTTCACCAAGGCGGCGTTCGACGACCCGCGCACCGCCGATCTGGTGAAGCTCATCACCGACATCGACTTTCTCGAAGCACCCAGCGAGGTGGATGCCTTGCTGCTGGAAGCCCGGCTCGTCAAGGACATTCAGCCGAAGTTCAACGTCGACCTCAAGGACGACAAGACCTTTCCCTACTTGCAAATCCGCACCCGCGAAGAGTTTCCCCGCGTCGAGTTCACGCGCGCCCCGAAGCGGCGCGGCGTCAAGCTGTATGGCCCCTTTACCAGCGCGAAGGGCTTGCGCTACGCCATGCAGGTCTTGCAGCGCATCTTCAAGTTCCGGAACTGCTCGCTCGACATCCGCGAAGCCGACCCGCGCTGGCGCTGGTTCCGGCCGTGCTTGCTGCACAGCATCCGGCAATGCACCGCACCGTGCAACTTCCGGGTCACGAAGGAGGAGTACCGCAAGCAAATCCGTTCGTTGCAGCTGGTGCTGGAAGGCAAGAAAGACCGCTTGCTGGCCGAGATGGAAAAGGAGATGCAGGAAGCCAGCACCGCCTTGCAGTTCGAGAAAGCCGCCCGGCTGCGCGACGAGATGCAGGCGCTGCGCAACCTGGGACTGCGCGGCGAAGTGGACCGCGACGCGCAGCCGGAAGTGTTCGCCCTGGAACCGCGCAAGGGTCTCATCGGCTTGCGCAAGGTGCTGGGGCTGCCCCAGACGCCGCGCAGCATCGAGGGCGTGGACATCGCCCACCTGCACGGTCAGGAGATGGTCGCCTCGCTGGTGACGTTCATCGACGGGATGCCGTTCAAGGCGGGCTATCGCCGCTATCGCATCAAGACGGTGGTGGGCGTGGATGACTTCGCGTCGATCCGGGAAGTGATTTCACGGCGCTTCCGGCCAAAACCCATCCGGCCGGGCGCGGCGGAAGCGGAGTCGATCTTTCCGGACATCCTGCTGATCGACGGCGGCAAGGGCCAGCTGAACGCTGCGCAGGATGTGTTCCGTTTGCTCGGCATCGAACCGCCCTGCCTGATTTCGCTGGCGAAGCGCGAAGAGGAAGTGTATCGCCTGGGTGAGGCTGAACCCTTACGGCTCAGCCGACACTCGGCAGCGCTGCGATTGCTTCAATACGTCCGCGATGAAGCCCATCGCTTCGCACAGCATTATCACCACATCTTGCGGCGGAAGAAGTTTCGCGAGGATGGGACGGGGTAGCATCCAATCAAGTGCCCTCTTGCCCGTGGGTTACGATTCCAATCGTGACAGACCGTGGAGATTGTCACGATTGGAATCGTAACCCACGAGCAAACAGTACGCGGTAGCAGGATTAGACCAGGCTGACCGTCTGCCCGCGTTCGGGGATCGACACATCTTCCAGGCCGTGTTTGGCCAGATCGTTGGCCAGCTTCTGGGCCGGTTCGTATTCGCCATGCACCAGGCATACCTTGACCGGCTGGCCCGCGAAGGGACTCAGGGCATGCAGCAGGTCCGCGTGGTCCGCGTGGCCGGAGAAGCCGCGCAGGCTGACGACGTCGGCCCACTTGTTCTGCTCGCGGCTGCCCATGATGCGCACCGTCGGCCGGCGTTCCAGCAGCCGCCAGCCGAGCGTTTCGCGCGGCTGATAACTGATGAGGATCACCGTGCAGCGCGGATCGTCGATGTTGTGCTTGAGGTGATGCCGAATCCGCCCGCCTTCGCCCATGCCGCTGGATGCGACGATGATACACGGCTCGCGGCGCACGTTCAGCGACTTGCTCTCGTCGACGGACTTGATGTAGTGCAGCAGCGGGCCTTGCAGGAAATTGACCGGCCCTTGCAACTGCCGGACGCCATCGGGGGACATGCACTCCGGATGCTTGGGGAAGATCAGGCTGATGTCGCCGGCCAGCGGGCTGTCCACGAAGATCGGCACCTCGGGCAGCTGGTGGGCGAGTCGCAACTGCTGCAAACAGTGAACGATGGTCTGCGTGCGGCCGAGGCTGAAGGCGGGGATCAGCACCTTGCCGCCGCGGTCGATGGTTTGCTTGATGAGCACGCGCAGCCTCTCGGCCATCTTGGCGATGGGTTCGTGCCGCTGGCCGCCGTAGGTGCATTCGGAGATCAGCAGGTCGCATGCGGGGACCGGAGCGGGGTCGCGCAGCAACGGCATGCCGGGCCGCCCGAGGTCGCCCGTGAACGTCAGTCGTTTCATTCCGTTGCCGGCCGTGATGGTCAGCGACACCATCGCCGAGCCGAGCACATGGCCGGCATCCACCAGCTGCAGCTGGATGTCCGGCGTGATGTCCATTACTTTTCCGTAAGGCACGCTGACGCAGAGTTCGAGGGTGTGATGCACGTCCTGGGCCGTGTAGAGCGCTACGCCCGCCGGGTCGCCGGGCGGTCGGCCGAGGCTGGCGAAGCGGGCTTCCTCCGCCTGGATGCGGGCGGAATCCATCAGCATCAAGTCGATGAGGTCGCGCGTGGCGGCAGTGCAATAGATCGGGCCGCGATAGCCCTGCCGGACCAGGTTGGGCAGATTGCCGCTGTGGTCGATATGGGCATGGCTGAGGACCACGGCATCAAGGGTCTTGGGGTCGAAAGGAAATTCGCGATTGCGCCGGCGCGAATCGCCGCCGCGTTCCATGTGCAGACCGCAATCGAGCAGCACGCGCCGGGGGCCGGCGGCGACCAGGTGCATCGTGCCCGTCACTTCACCCGCCCCGCCCCAGAAGGTCACATTCGGTATGGCTGGCCTGTGGACCGACTCGTCGTTCATGCAGTTTATTCTAACGCCGAGGTTGGGCCCGCGGAACGTCGATTCGCACTGACCAGCGGCGAAAAGCGATACGCACGCTGGCTATAATGAGAGAGAGGACGGGCGCAGGCGACTGTGGGCGAGGAACACGGTGAATGATGGCAGAGCGGACTCCCCTGACCGAAGCGGACTGGCTGGCCAGCACCGACCTGACCGCGCTGGTCGATTTTCTGGGCGAGCGTCTCAGCAACCGCAAATATCGCCTGTTCGCCTGTGCCTGCTGCCGGCAAGTATGGTCGCTCATTACCGACGAACGTTGCCGAAAAGCAGTCGAGATTGCCGAGCGCTTCGCCGACGGCAACGCTTTGAAATCGGAATTGACTGCCGCGCGGACGGCAGCTTCCGCAGCCCAGGCCGACGTGGCCGATCTGGATATTGCCGCCCGCAACGCGCACTGGGCGGCAGCGTGGTCGGCGACG
>JAGVLI010000310.1 GCA_020054355.1 Planctomycetales bacterium
CAGGGGCGGTCGCGGTCGGCGGGCTTCCAGACCACGTTGGCGGGCCGACCCGCCGTGCTCGCCACCGTGTCGAGCCGGACCTGCAAGTCCTTGGTATTGTTGCAGCCCCAGTAAAAACCTTCGGTGCCGCCGAACCACTCGCCCTTGCTCGACCGCCAGAGCTTGTGCTTGGTGGTGCCCAGCTCCAGCATGGCAATCTCGTTGGTCTTGGTGTCGGCCAGCATCCATTCGTTGGTGTAGAGGCCGTTGTTGTCCTTCAGGAGAATGTCCACGGCGGCGTCGATGGAGTCGGCATACTGCATGGCCTTGCGGGTGCGGTTGGCCACGGTCATGCCGGCCTGGTTGAAGCGGGTCTGGTCGATGGTGGTTTCCAGGAGCAGCAGGCCCGCATCGTTCTGGTAGTAGTCCATGCCGCTCTGGATGCCGCCCGCATAGCTCTGCATCAGGATGCGATGGCCCTTGGCCGGCTTCACGTCGAGCCAGACGTTGAAGTGCAGCGAGGGATACAGATTGAACATGGTGACGTGGCCGAAGACGATCTTGCCGTCCTGGGTGGCCGGCCCGGTGGCGGCGAAGGCGCTGCAGTGCATCGGCTTGGCCGGCGGCTCTTTTCGGGGCTGCTGCTTGGGAAAGCGGATGCCTTCCAGGCCGGTGGGCGTGGCTTCCAGGGCGGATTCGAGCGTTTCGACTTCCGCCCAGCAGTTGAGAGCGACGATATCGATGAGGTCGAGCGGCCGGTCGTCGAACTTCGCGCCGGCAGCCACGGCACCGTCGGCGATGCCTTTCATCTCTTCGAGGTATTCCTTGTCGAAGCGGCGCAGGAACAGGGCGTTGACCAGCGTGCGCGTGACCTTCCAGGCTTCGGTCGGCGACTTGGCGCCCTGCATGGCGGCGAAGCAGCGGACATAGCTGGCAATCTCCGGGGCCAGCAGCCAGCCATGCTGATAACCGCGTTCGTAGGGTTCGCCCTCGACGTGCAGCACGATCCAGCCGGCCTGCGGATAGCGATACGCCGGCCCGTGCCGCCGCACCGAACGCGGATCGGGCTTGAAGTCCGTCGCGGGGGCATCGGCCCAGGCGAAGGTGAAGGGCGACAGCAGCACGGCAAGCGAGAGCAGCACGGCACGGCGCATGACGGAATCCTCGCGGGATGAGGCGGCGAATCGAGCCAGGAGAGGTATGCAGCTATTGTGAAGCGGGAGTGGGCGGGAGGCAATGCTATTGTGCGGCAGCCATCGGGGCCTGGCCCCGGTCGCCCCGCAAGGCGGGTGGCCAGCGGCCCCCGCTTGCTGGCGGTGGTGTTTTGCACTAATATTCAACGACCGAGGAAATATCTGGGGCGATGCCGCGCGCAGGCCGCGGCGGCAGCGTTTGAAGTCATCGCAGGCGCGGCGCGGGCACGCGACCTCCACTCCGGTGCGTCCCGGACAGCCAAACGAGCCGTTGGCAGCGAGACCGCGAAGGAGAAACCGGAAATGGCTGAATCGACCGACCCTTTGCTCGGCCAGGACCTGCTGGCCGAGATGGGCTTCACCGATGACGAGATCGCCCGGCGCAAGGCGTGGCTGGAGTTCGCCGAGGAGGACGTGCAACGGCTGCGCGAGCTGAACGAGCTGGCCCAGGGCTACGCCGACGAGGTCATCGAGGACCTGTACCGCCATTTCCTGTCGTTCGAGGAAACCCGGTCCTTCTTCAAGGATCCCCAGGTCCTGGAATATGTCAAGGGGATGCAGAAGGCCTACTTCCGCGCGCTGACCCAGGGAACCTACGACCGGGACTACATCGCGGGGCGGCTGAAGATCGGGGCGGTCCATTCGCGGATCGGCCTGGAGCTCAAGTGGTACATGGGCGCGTACAATTTCTACCTGCGCGCGGTTGGCATCCGCCTCTTCAAGAGCCTCGCCAACGAACCCGAGAAAGCGGTCGCCTGCTTCCATTCGCTCAAGAAGCTGGTCTATTTCGACATGGGCCTGGCGATCGACGCCCTGGTCTTCCTCCGCGAGCGCACCATCCGGGCGCAGCAGGAAGCGATCCGCGAGCTGTCGACGCCGGTGCTGCAAGTCCGCGAGCAATTGCTGATCCTGCCCATCATCGGCGTGATCGATTCGCTGCGCGCCCGGCAGCTGACCGAGGGGCTGCTGCGCAGCATCCGCGCCAACCGGGCCAAGGTGGTCATCCTCGACATCACCGGCGTGCCGTCGGTCGATTCCAAGGTGGCCAATCATCTCGTGCAGACGGTGGAAGCCTCCCGGCTGATGGGCGCGGCGGTCATCGTCACCGGCCTGTCCGCCGAGGTGGCGCAGGCGCTGGTGACCATCGGCGTGGACCTGAGCCGCTTGCAGACCGTGGGCGACTTGCAGGGCGGCATCGAGGCGGCCGAGCGTTTGCTCGGCTATCAGGTCGTCCGCGACGAGCGCCCGACCCGGGCCCAGTGAGAGAACCGCCATGCGCGTGCCGATCCTCAAGCAGCGGGACTACCTGATCGCCAGCGTCCAGGCCGCGCTCACCGACGCCGATCTGCTGCAAATGCGCGACGACGTGGCGGACCTGGTCGGCCGCCACCGTTCGCTCGGCGTGATCCTGGACGTCACCGCGCTGGACGTGATCGATTCGTTCGCCGTCCGCATGCTGCGCGGCCTGGCCCAGATGATCCGCCTGCGCGGCGCGGACACCGTCATTGTCGGCATCCAGCCCGAAGTCGCCTTCGCCATGGTCCAGCTGGGCATGCGGCTGGAAGGCGTCCAGACCGCCCTCGACCTGGAGGAAGGGCTGGCGTACCTGGACGTGCGGAAGGGGGACGGCAGCCATGGCCGATGAAACGCGCGTGCCGATCCAGTCCGAGGTCGATATCGTCACCGCCCGGCAGCGGGGGCGCGCCCTGGCGGCGCAGCTAGGCTTCTCGGGCAGCGACCAGGCGCTGATCGCCACCGCCATCTCGGAAGTGGCGCGCAACATCCTGCTCTACGCCAAGCAGGGTGAAGTCCTGCTGAGCGCGGCCCAGGAAGGCAGCCAGCGCGGCATCGTCG
>JAGVLI010000747.1 GCA_020054355.1 Planctomycetales bacterium
CACATAGTAGCCCGCCGCTCCGCGGCGGCACGCGGCGCAGCCGCGGCATCCGGTCGGCGTTGTGCTGATCTATCCTGGGCAAGAAACCAAAATCCAATCGGCGATTCGTCTTCGGGACGGATACGATTCACGGCAATCATCCGACAACTTCGGACAGCTGACCAGTAGTCTATTTGGCGGTCGCCAGGCGTCTTATCGCCGGCGCTTCGCTCGCGGCTGCGCCGCTCGCTCCGCCGCGGAGCGGCGGGCTACTATTCAAACTTCATTTTCTGGATGTATTCGGTCGCCACGTCGGCCAGCAAGTCGCGGTGCATGCGGGTCGGCTCGTCGAAGAAGGCGATGGCCACGCCCCGGTCGAGTTCGCTGGTGCCGAGCAGCCGCAGGGCCCGTTCCTCGTCGTAGACCGATTCCGTGTAGACGATGCGAAAACTCTCGCCCGGCTCGCCCAACAGGCGGGCGAAGTATTGCACCGCCAGGTTGCCCTTGCGCGGCAGCGGCGCGCCCATGATGACGATCTTCAGGCTCTTCCATTCTTCCGGGGTCAGCTCCGCTTTCCAGGCGGTCATCTGCTTGTGCAGGCCGTCCAGCTCGGACTTGGCGGCGTCGTACATATTCTCCAGCACGGCGGGCTTCACGCCCTGGATGTATTTTAGCGCCTCGTCGCGCCGGACCTTTTTCGATGCCAGCAGCGCGTCGATGAACGCCAGCGACGGCTCGATGATCCGGTTTTGCCGCTTCAACATGAGGTCAGGCAGCCCGCGTTTGGGCAGGTCTTTCGCAGCGCTCTCGATGAGCGCGCGGTACTTCTTCAGCTCGCCGGCACGCTGTTCGCCGAGGTCGCCTTCGCCCTGGCCGATGGTGAAGGCGAACAGCGCCAGCGGAATGTGCGCGACGGTTTTCAGCTGGTGATACAGTTCGGGAACCGCCTTCACGTCGGTGCGCTTGCCCTGGCGGAGCAGCACGAGGTTGTCGCCTTCGAGGAGGACGATGGGACTGGTCTTCTCCAGCGTGGTCTTGCGAGCCTGGGCGTAGATGGCGCGGGAATAGTCGTTGAGTTGTACCAGTGCGTCGGTGGGGGCGGCATCGGCGGCGATGGCATCCCGGCGCGTCTCAAACGGCGCGGACACCAGCACCAGGGCGGTGAGGCCGAGGAGAAAGCAGAGCAGACTTTTTCTTGCCTTCAGCATCAGGAGCTATTTCCTGGATTGGTGCTGGGTTCGTTCTCTTCGCCGACCCCGAACGCCGACCGCGACAGTTCGAGGGTGCGATAGTCTGGATCCGCTTCACTCAACTCGAACACCTCGGTAACTCGTCCTTGCTCATCCCAGCGCGTTCCACGAGTGCGAATTCCGTACTCGTACAATTCATCGGCCTCCAAGCGGCCATCCTCGTACCAGGTGCGGACTCTGCCGTGATACCCGCCCCACGCGCACTCGGCTTCGGACTGCAATCCACCTGAAAAATGCCACTCGCGGCGCCGTCCAGACAACAGGCCGTGTTGGTACTCCTCTTCGGCCTCCAACCTGCCGTCCGGCAACCGAAACTCCATCACGCCAGTGAACGGTTGCCCGTCCCGGTAATGGAGGCCGTCGCCTGGGTAGGCAAGTTGCTCGCTTGCGACGCGATCCACGACCATTGCACCATTCAAAACGGTGGAACCGGAGACTGGTCCGCACAGCGGACCCTACGAAAATCACTCCCGCGTGATGAACTCATCCACGTTCATCAATACCCGCGCCACCGTCGTCCAGGCGGTGAACTGCTTCGGGTCGAGTTTGACTTTGGGTTGCACTGGCAGCACCAGCGGGATTTCCTTCGGGTTGGCGGCGTAGTCCGAAAGCTGCTGGGCCAGCAGCTTGCTCAGCACCTGGCGCTCCTTGTCGCTGGGCGCGCGGGCCAGCGACACGCGGAAAGCGTAGTCGATGCGCTCGGCATCGGTGGCCGGGCCGTCTTGCAGCACGCGCAGGGCCAGCCCCTGGGCCAGCTCGAAGTACGCCTGGTCGTTGAGCAGGGTCAGGGCTTGCAGCGGGGTGTTGGAGCGGTTGCGGCGCGTGCAGGTGGTGTTGGCGTCGGGGGCGTCGAAGACACTCAGGGCCGGATGCACCGCCGAGCGCCAGAAGTAGGTGTACATGCCCCGGCGGAAGCGGTCCGCGCCCGCGCTGGGCTTCCAGTCGCGCTGCACCTGGGTCAGCTTGAAGACGCCGTCGGGTTGCGGGGGGAAGACGCTCGGCCCGCCCACCTTGGGGGCCAGCAAGCCGCTGGCCGACAGGGCCACGTCGCGGACGACCTCGGCTTCGAGCCGCAGCCGGTTCTGGCGGGCCAAGAGGCGGTTGCGGGCATCGACGTTCAGCAGGTCAGCCCGATGCCGGGACGACTGGCGATAGGTGGCGCTGCCGACGATCAGGCGGTGCATGTCCTTCATGCTCCACTTGCGCGCGATGAACTCGTTCGCCAGCCAGTCGAGCAGCTCCGGGTGCGTCGGCGGCGAGCCTTGCGTGCCGAAGTCGTTATCGGTCTCGACCAGGCCGACGCCAAAGTAGTTCTGCCAGAAGCGGTTCATGGTCACGCGGGCGGTCAGCGGGTTGGCCGGATCGACCAGCCACTTGGCGAAGTCGAGCCGATTCGGGTTCGCTTTCTTCTCCAGCGGATGCAGCACGGCGGGGGTGCCCGGAAACACCTGCACGCCCTTGCGGGTGAAGTCGCCCATGATCATGACGTTCGTGGTCCGGGGCTTGGGCAGCTCCTGGATCACCATCGTGGTGACGATGTTGGTTTCGTTCTGGCGCAGTTCGGCCCGCAGCCGGTCGAGCCCGGAACGGCCCAGCGTGGCGTTCAGGTGCGCGCCGGTCAGGAAGGGCAGACTGTCCCCCAGCCCACCCAGCAGGTGCGGGATGTGGTTGGCGCTGAGATAGAAGGCGGTCAGCTGCTGCTTCTGCTTGTTGTCGCGCGAGTTGTCGGCCAGGGCCAGGGTCCGCTGGATGTCCTCGGGCAGCGTGATCTTGATCTCGGCGGTGAGCGTGGCTTCCCAGGCGCGTTCCTTGGCGGTGGTGGCGATGTCGAGCAGCCGCAGTTCCTTCTCGACGCCGGCAATCTGGCTCCTGAGCTGATTGCGCCGTTTGATCTGCTCGGCCGAGGGCATCTCCAGCGACGGCTCGCTGGCGTTGTTGAAGAAGGCGAACAGCTGGTAGTATTCGCGCTGGGCGATGGGGTCGAACTTGTGGTCGTGGCACTGGCAGCAGCCGACGGTCAGGCCGAGCCAGACCGAGCCGGTGGTGTTGACGCGATCGACCACGGACTCGACGCGGAACTGCTCGACGTCGATGCCGCCTTCCTGGTTGATGAGCGTGTTGCGGTGAAAGCCAGTGGCGGTCTTCTGCTCGAACGTGGCGTTGGGCAACAGGTCCCCCGCCAGCTGCTCGATGGTGAAGCGGTCGAAAGGCAGGTCGCTGTTGACGGCGTGGATGACCCAGTCGCGGTACTTCCAGATGGTGCGGGCGGCGTCGATGGTGTAGCCGTTGCTGTCGGCGTAGCGGGCCTGGTCCAGCCAGTGCCGGCCCCAGCGCTCGCCGTAGTGCGGGCTGGAGAGCAGCCGTTCGACCACCTTCTCGTACCAGTTCTCGGAGGGGTCGTTCAGGGCGGCTTCGACCTCGGCGCTGCTGGGCGGCAGGCCGGTCAGGTCGAGGCTGACCCGGCGCACCAGCGTGACGCGGTCGGCTTCGGGAGAGGGCTGCAGCTTAACCGTTTGCAGCTTGGCGAGGATGAAACGATCGATCGCGTTTCGCGCCCAGCCGTCGCCGACCGCCGGCGGTTCGTGCTTCTTGATCGGCTGAAACGACCAGTGATTGCTCTGGCGCTGGCCGCCCGCGTTCACCGTCTCGGCGGCAGGCGCTTTCGCTCCCTGGTCGATCCAGGCGGCCAGCGTGGCGATTTCCTGCCCCGTCAAGCGGGGTTGGTCCTTGCCCGGCGGCATGGCCCGGACGCCGGTCTTGCCCTGCACGGCCTGGATGAGCGTGCTCGTGCTGCTCTTGCCGACGACGATGCACGGCCCGGAATCGCCGCCTTCCAGGGCGGACTTGGCAGTGTCCAGTCTCAGGCCGGCCTTCTGCTTCTCCGCTCCGTGGCACGCATAGCAATGCTTGCTCAGGATCGGCTTGACGTCCTTGAGGTAATCGACCGCCTCGGCCGCCGACCCCCGGACGGCCAACAGGCCAACGCACAGCGACAACGAGTAAATGGCTTTCATGGCTGGTTCGATGTCAGGAAGGTTGCTTTCGGCGAAAACCCACGAAAATCGGCCGTGGCGGGGAAGTTCAGCGAAGGCTGGCAAGGGCGATTTCCCACTCGTACAGGATACCCGGCCGGGCTGGGTTATCAAGGATTTTCCGCGGTCAGCGGCGTCCCAAAGGCACCAGCAGGCGGGTCGGTTATGCGGGCGCGGCACAGTCGTTTCATTTTATCTCAATTACAACTTCGTATTGAAAATACATAAGTAATGGTCTATATTTAATTAGGCAGTTCCGCACTCCCAGCCGTCTGCCCGAAATGCAACTTGAGGGTCCCTCCCGACCCCCACTTTTTCTCTTCATCGCTTCACAGGCCGAACTTCCTCCGGGAAGCCCGAGTCGAGGCCCCACCGATGTGGCACGCACTCATCCTTGCGCTGATTCTCTGCCCCGAAGAACCCCAACTTCCGTCGAAAGCCTCGCCGGAAGCCTGGCAAGCCCTCAAGGACATTGCCCTTGTCATGGAGGTCGTCGGCCCGCACGAAAACTGGGCCACCGACTTCGCGTCCGAGCTGCGCTACGTCCGCCGCTACGGGCGGCTGCTGCGCGAGGCCCCGCCCCTGAGCGATTGCCACTGGCTGCCGCCGCCGTCGCTGTCGCGGGAGATGTGCTGCTTCAACGAGACGCACCAGGCCCACTTGCAGATGCAGCGGCTCATCTACGTGCATCGCTGCAATCAGCTGACGGAAATGATCGCCGAGACCCGCCAGCTGTACCAGGTCTGGGAGTGCGTCCGCCGGGCGAACTCTCCGAATGAATCCTGGGCGCTGCGCCGCCGGATGCTGCAACGGCTGCGCGAATCGATCGGCGAGGAAGCCTACTACGCCAACAAGCTGCCTTGCTGGGTGCCGTGGTGGCACTTCCAGCAGGTGCCTTGAACGGCGTCAAATCATCGACGGCCTTGAACGTGGGTTAGGATTCCGATCCTGACAAACTACATGGTTTGTCAGGATCGGAATCCTAACCCACGCACGAAAGGGTCGAGTTCGTCTACAATCACGAGCATGGCTCCGCAGTCGGTGAGCCGACCGAACGGAAATTCTCCATGCTCGAATTGACCGGCGTTTGTAAAACCTATCGCGGCCAGGCTGCCCTCCAGCCGACCGACTTGACCGTGCTGGCCGGGAAAACCACCGTGCTGCTCGGGCCGAGCGGTTGCGGCAAGTCCACGCTGCTGCGCGTGATGATCGGCCTGGTGCGGCCCGACCGTGGCGCGGTGTCCTTCCGGGACACGCCCGTCACCCCGGAGAACGCCCGTGAACTCCGGCAGCGCATGGGCTACGTGGTCCAGGACGGCGGGCTGTTCCCCCATCTGACGGCCGAGGGCAACGTCACCCTGATGGCCCGCTGGCTCGGCTGGGAGCAGACGCGCATCAAGGCGCGCTTGTCCGAACTGACCGAATTGACGCAGTTCCCCGCCGACGGCCTGGCCCGCTATCCAGTGCAGCTGTCCGGCGGCCAGAAACAGCGCGTCAGCCTGATGCGGGCGCTGCTGCTCGATCCCGACTTGATCCTGCTGGACGAACCCCTCGGCGCCCTCGATCCGCTGATCCGTTCCGACCTGCAAGCCGACCTGCGCCGCATCTTCCGGGCGCTGGGCAAAACGGTAGTCCTGGTGACGCACGACCTGGGCGAAGCCGGCTACCTCGGCGACCGGCTGGTGCTGCTCCGCGCCGGCCGGATCGTGCAGCAAGGGACGCTGACCGACCTGGTCCAACAACCGGCCGAACCGTTCGTCACGCAGTTCATCAACGCCCAGCGCGGGCCAGCCCTCTGACCGCTTGCGGTTTAGCACATGGGGAAATTCCCGATGCGCCATTGCACGATTGCCATTTTGGTCGGTCTCGGCCTCTGGGCCGGCAACGCCCACGCCCAGCAGCCGCCCCAGGTCCGGCCCGGCTCGAAAGCCTTCACCGAATCGGGCATCCTCGGCGAGATGCTGACGCTGCTGGCCCGGATCGCGGGCGCGAATGCCACGCATCGGGCTTCGCTGAGCGGCACGCAGATCGCCTGGGGGGCGCTGGTGAAGGGCGAGATCGACTGCTACGTCGATTACACCGGCACCATCCGCAAGGAAATGCTGCCCGGCCGCGACCTGCCGACCGAGGATGCCTTGCGGAATGCGCTGGCCGAACAGGGCATCCGCATGAGCCGGCCGCTGGGCTTCGCCAATACCTATGCCATCGGCATGAAGAAGGACAAGGCCGACCGGTTGGGCATCCGCAAGGTCTCCGACCTGAAGAAACATCCGGAGCTGAAGTTCGGCTTCACCGCCGAGTTCCTCGACCGGGCCGACGGCTGGCCCGGCCTGCGCGCCCACTATCAGCTGCCGCAGACCAGCGCCCGGGGCATGGAGCACGCCCTGGCCTACGAAAGCCTGGAAACCGGCAGCATCGACGCCACCGACCTCTACTCCACCGACGCCAAGATTCGCACGCACGACCTGCAAGTGCTGACCGACGACTTGCACTATTTTCCCAACTACGATGCGGTCCTGCTCTACCGTGCCGACCTGGAGCAACGCGCCCCGCAAGTGGTGACCGCGCTGCGTCAGCTGGAAGGCCGGATCAGCGAGCGCGACATGGTGGAGCTGAATTCCCGCGTCGAGCTGGACAAGGCGCCGGAAGTGCAAGCAGCCGCCGACTTCCTGCGCAAGCTCGGCCTGCTGCGGCCCGAGGATCAAATGTACGTGCGGATCGAAGGCCCGGCCGCCCGGCTCTGGCGGCTGACCGAGCAGCATCTGTTCCTGTCGGCGGTTTCGTTGCTCGCCGCCATCGTCGTGGCGCTGCCGCTGGGCATTCTCTCGGCCTATCGGCCGGCGGTGGGGCAAGTGATCCTGGGGACGGCCGGCGTCTTGCAGACCATTCCGTCCATCGCGCTGCTGGTCTTCATGATTCCGTTCCTGGGCATCGGCCCGGCCCCGGCCATCGCCGCGCTGTTTCTCTACAGCATCCTGCCGATCGTGCGCAATACCCATGCGGGCCTGACCGACATCCCGTTGCCGTTGCGCGAATCGGCGGAAGCGCTGGGACTGCCCGGCTTCGCCCGCCTCTGGCGGATCGAGCTGCCGATGGCGGCGCGGACCATCCTGGCCGGCATCAAGACGGCGGCGGTCATCAACGTCGGCACCGCCACGCTCGGCGGTTTCATCGGCGCTGGCGGCTACGGCGAGCTGATCTTCACCGGACTCTACAAGGACGACAAGGCGCTGATCCTGCAAGGGGCCATCCCGACCGCCCTGCTGGCGTTGCTGGTGCAAGGCGTGTTCGAGCTGGCGGAACGCTGGCTGGTGCCGTTGGGCTTACGGCTGAAGCCGGCGGCGTGAGATCGAGGTTTTGTAGGTCAGGCTTTCCAGCCTGACGGGCTGCGGAGTGTCAGGCTGGAAAGCCTGACCTACATCAGTTGAGGCAAACGTACATGAACGATCCACGGAAATCGCTGGAAATGACGGTGCCTTTGCACCGCGACCATCGGCGGCGCTTCGAGGACAACCTCTACGTCTACCCGGTGCTGTCGCGGCGCAGCAAGGGCGTCAGCCTGGGCATCAACCTGAATCCCGACAAGATCTGCAACTTCGATTGTGTCTATTGCCAGGTGGACCGCGCGACGCCGCCCATCGTCCGGGACGTGGACGTACCCCGGCTGCTCGCTGAACTAGAGGCCCTGCTCGACCTGGTGCAAACCGGCGCGCTGTACGAGCACGAGCGCTTCCCGCAGACCCCCGCGCCGCTGCGCCGCTTGAACGACATTGCCTTCTCCGGCGACGGCGAACCGACGACCTGCCCGGACTTTCTGCCCATCGTGCAAGCCGTCGCGGACCTGAGATCGGAAGAG
>JAGVLI010001004.1 GCA_020054355.1 Planctomycetales bacterium
AAACGGGGTCCGGGTGCTGGGCGCGGCCTTGCTCGGCCAGTTCGCCGGCGCGATGCACGCGGTACTCCCGAAAAGAGCAGAGTCCCTGCCGCCGTTTGCAATCACTTTTTTGGGTCCGGGTTGCGGAAATCGTACTCGATCGACATGTAAGCGAAGACGCCAATGTCCGGCGTGTCGCGTGTCAAGCCGATGGGGGCGCTCACCCCCAGGACCCATTCCACGCCTTCGTTCTGGGTGACCGCGTAGCGCACGCCCGGATTCAGGAGAACCTGGTGGACGCCGTTCCGCGCGCTGAAATCGTCGATGGTCTCATTCCAGAGCCAGAGCGCCTCGACGAAGAAGTGCAGGTACATCTCGGGCTTCCAGACGACGCTGCCGCCCAAGTTATAGCCGTTGAGATCGTGCTCCGTCGACATGCCGCCGCCGGGCAGCCCGATCGACACATTCGGAGTGAACGTATAGCCGGCATTGAAATGGAAGTCGAAATTTTCGCGGTAGAGGCTGATCGGCAGATTGAACTGGTAACCCAGCTGACCGTTGCCGAAGCCGAACCGTTCGTCACCCGTCGGCAGAATCAGTGAGCAACGCGGCGCGCACCAAAGCGTATCGTCGTTGGCGAAAAGCTGATAGCGATAGTTCAAGAAGGTGTCGCCGATGTCGCCGCCTTGCTGGGCGGGGCCGAAATCCGGCTGCTCGAAAGCAGTCAGATACTGAATCGCGAACGAAAACTGATGTTCCTGGCTGCCCAGCGGCAGTTCCATGGTGTAGTTGGCGAGAAAATTGCGGTTGCGAACTCCGGGCGTCCGATCCCAGTTGTTCGTCCAGTTGAAGATGTGCTGCACCACGCCCTTTTCCTGATTATAGGATTCCTCAACTAGGAACGCGTTGTCTCGAATGTGCTTAGGCTTGAATTCGTCCTTGCCGTTCTTGTCCGCGCCCTCGCCCTCCGCCTCACCCTTGCCGTTCGCCTCGGCCAGCTTTTTCGCCAACTCCTCCTGTTCCGCCTTGTCGAGGTCCTTATGCCGGTTCGCGAAGAAGCCGCCGAGCGGAGCATGTGGCGCGGGGCCATCCGGAGAGTCATGCGCCACGGCCCGCGGAACGGCACATCCGGCGCCACCGACAGCCCAGGCGACGACGACAAGCCAGCAGCAACGCGACATGTGACCTCTCCCCAAAAGGAAGGTTCTCCGCCCGGTTGGCTTTCCTGGAGTGCAAACGTACAGAAATCCCAGGCATGACGAATCGTTGTCGGGGACTCACGAAGATCGTGTTCCCCGCCTGCCGGCAACTCCGGTGCCGTACCGAAACCGCCTGGACTTCATGGAGGATATCCGCACGGCGACCGAGCAAGCTTTGCCGATAATGACCGTTATTCCGGCTGAGCTTGTTATCGGTAAATCAGCGCTTGCCGCTTTAGGCATGCCTAATTCGCAGGAGCTAATTGAACAATTGTCCCGGTAGCGCTCGGGTGAAATGGTTCGCGCCGCGGACCGTGCGGAATTTTCACACATTCACGAACAACGTCCAGTTCGACATCCGCGCGGGCGTCGGCCTGAACCGGCACGCCGCCGATTGCTTCGCCGGCTCGGGCTGCTCCATTCGCTATGGAGACGGACTGGCGCGGCGGGCTGGTTTCATTGCTTCCCGCGTGCAACAGAACTCCTGAATTCCTGCGCTCCGGGCAACCCCCCACTTCATCTGCCTGGGGAAAATCCAGCCTGGCCCCTGGCATCCGCGCCGGGATGTGGTACGCTCTGTCTCCGCCTGCCGAACAGCCTCACCCCCGTTTGGTTCCATCCGTGAAAGGAGCTGCCTCATGACTTTCCGCAATGCGGATGGCCGGCGCGTCCGGCCGCTGACGTTGTGCCGATCCGCCCGCCTGGTGCTGCTGGGTTTCGCTGCCGTTTTGCTCGCCGGTTCCGCGCTAGCGCAGCAGGCCGACGGCAAGCTCGGCGCTATCGACCTGATGACCGCCAAGGGCTGCGAGGCGGTCAAGGGCGAATGGCGCTACGCCGAGGTCATGGTCGGCGTCGGCCCGAAGAACAACGACATCGAACCGAAGGCCCACGGCGTCTTCGACGATGCCAAATGGGAAGTCCTCAAGCCGGAGACGCTGAAGGACGCGCGCGGCCCCGGCAAGTTCAGCTGGTGCTGGTACCGCATCAAGGTGACGATCCCCGAAAAGGTGGACGACAAGGCGTTCGAGGGCGGCCCGGTCTGGTTCCAGACCACCGTGGACGACTACGGGGAAATCTGGGTCGATGGCAAGATCGACACCGGCCGGGGCCGCGGCGCCGTCGCCGGCTTCAACACCCGCAACCGCGTCCGCTTGCAAGTAGCGGACAAGGAAACCAAGAAGAACCGCGACCCCAAGCCGGGCGACGTTTTCCAGATCGCCGTCCTGGGCATCAACAGCCCGCTGGGCGATCCGCCGGGCAACAAGATCTTCCTGCGCAGCCCGACCAACCTGGAGTTCTTCGCCAAGGACGTGAAAAACTTCGGCGCGGACACTCCTGAAGTCGTTGCGCCGCCTCCAGGCAAGGAAGTCGCCAAGATCGACCTGCTGAAGGCCGAGGGAGTCTCGCAAATCAAGGGCGACTGGCGGCGCAAGCTCATCACCATGCACACCGGCGAGAAGAAGAACGAGATCGAACCCAAGGCCCACGGCGTGTTCAAGGACGACGACTGGGAAAAGATCGAGGACCTGAGCCTGCTGACCAAGGGCTGGGGGCCGGGCAAGCTGAGCATGGCCTGGTATCGCCTGAAGGTGACGATTCCGGAGAAGGTGGGCGAGGTGAACACGGCGGGGACTTCGGTCTGGTTCCGCACGACGGTGGACGACTACGCGGAAGTCTGGGTCAACGGCAAGATCGATAAATCGTTCGGCAAGAGCGGCCGGGGCGCCATCGCCGGCTTCAATCAGCCCAACGAGGTGCTGCTGACCGACAACGCCAAGCCCGGCGAGCAAATCCAGATCGCGGTGCTGGCGATCAACAGCCCGTTCGGCAGTCCACCCGACAACCAAATCTTCTTCCGGCCGACGGTGTTGCGCTTCCTGCAGAAGCAGTGAGTGAAATCGAAGGCAGGAAGACGACAGTACCCAGTACCGAGTATTCAGTACCGAGTGCGGCGGCTGCCAAATCGTCCTCGTATTCGGCACTGGGTACTCGGTACTGCATTTCAGCACGGTTGCGACCGAACAAAACATCTCTCGACTCTGCCCCGTGCCATAGCGTATTGTCCCGCCGGACGTCGCATCTTTTCCGGTCAGGGAGGGCCGAGACATGGCCGACTCGTCAACGACGAAAACCGAAGAAGCCCCGAAAAAGGGCAACCTGTTCAAGGCGATGATCGGCACGATGGCCGGCCTGATGTCGGGCGCCTTCATGATGTACCTGTCCCCCTTGCTGGACAAGGTCGTCAAGCCGTCCAAGCCCGTGGCCAACTTCGCCGTGGACCTGCAAGGCCTGTCGGTGATGTTCCACAACCGTTCGTCCAGCCGGTCGGACGGCTGGTGGGACTTCGGCGACGGCTCGCCCCTGGAGCCGATCTCCGCCGAGCAGGAATCGGTCGCGCATACTTACCTGAAGCCGGGCACGTACACCGTCAAGCTCTGCGTCCGCAACCTGCTCAACGAGGAGAGCGAACGCACCGTCACGATCAACCTGGAGCCGGCCAACGTCGAGCCGCCGGGCATCGTCAGCCTCGACGCGGTCCCCGTCAGCGCCAACAGCTTCGCGCCGGCCACGTTCCGCCTGGTGAGCCGGACCAGGAACGCCAGCCTGTGCGTCTGGGAACTGGACAACGACCGGCCGCTGGAGTTCGTCGCCGACCCGCCGGCCGATCAGGACCGCCTGGTTACCTTCACCGAACCGGGCGGCTACGTCATCAAGATGGCAGCGGTGAACGGCAAGCAGCACCAGGAGCGCAGCGTCATCGTCAACGTCGAGGAGCCGCCCGTCGGCATGTTGACCGCCGTCCTCAACGTCAGCGAGCAGATGACCAAGGTCGAGCGCACCGAACGGTCGGTGACCATCACGGAAGGCTACACCGGGGCCAACGGCGACAAGCAGCCCATCAAGCGCTCCATCCCGGCCCGGCAAGGCTACGACATCGTCGAGGTGCGCATGGAACCGACGACCAGCAGCAATCTGAAGAACATGCAGGTGAAGGTAGCGCCCGATCGCAAGAGCGCGCTGCTGACGGGTGAGCTGCTCAAGCCGGCAGCGGGGCTGTTGCAGAAGGGCCGACCCGCGCAGCCGACGCGGATCGAAACCCGGCTGGTGGAAGAGAAGCGCTGCCCGCAAGTGCGGCCCGCCACGCCGGTGACAGCTGGATTGACGGTACCCGGTTCGACCATCCTGTCGCTGCCGGCCATGCCTTGCGATTGCGTCGGCATCCAGCGGCAGTATCGGCTGGAGCTGCGCGACGGCAACCGGCTGATCTGGCAGGAATCGCGCCTGCCGCAGAACGTACCGATCACGGTGCAGAACCGCCGCTGCACGCTGACGGCCACGCCGATTGGCGATCAGGTGCGCATCGACCTGCTGGAAGTGCGGCCGGGCACCCGTTTGTCGGCAAATTGAGGGTACGGCACTCAAACCGTTTGAACCATCAAGCGTCGGCCGTGCGAGACAGCCTTTGCGTTGTCTCGCACGGCCGACGTCGTTCCGAGATGCGATCAGCGGCCTTGCTCGCGCTCTGCTTCCAATGCCTCGATGAAGCACGGCGACACTCCATTCAGCACGAGACTTTCGGGAGTAGCGTCCAGGACTCGGACCGCGGTATGGTTGGCAATGAAACCAACCATGAACCACAAGGAAGCAACGCCAAAGACGGTGAGAAACATCTTGCGTGGATCATCGGCGAAGAAGAGCGAATACCCCGCCAAACCGGCAATCAGTGCCGCAAGCGGACCCGCGAAAAAGATCACTCGCCGCCACCACCAATGCCTGGAATGAAACTCGCAAAACGGAGCCTGCAAGCAGTGACGAGCCCTGGGACGATGAAAAAACACCGCAACCAACCAACCCAAGGAAATCACCGAGGCAAATGCGGTCGCCCATTGCGCCAATATGCTGGGAGGAGTCGAACCCATCGCAAAGCCTTCCTCTTGCCAGGTCATGCCCGGTTTGCCGCAGCAAATGCAGACTGCCGGCAGTTGTCCTGAAATCTCCGTACGAGTGAATCGCACGATCCTCCAAGCCGGTTTCCTCGGCAGGCGCAGCGGGATCAGGCTGGCCTGGCTCGCCCGATGTTGGGCAAGCGCCGCAACGAATCCGGGCGCGACGCTTGCAACAACCATTCCGCCGTCGCTGATCTGCTTGAAGTGAATCGAACGGTAGTGCAGAGCGAGCGCTGCAACAATCCAAGCCGCCATCGCTAGAAATGGATGCATCACCACATGCCATTTGGACTGCCACGGGATACTGGCCCAAGAACCGCCGACCCCCATCGCTAGAAATACAAAAAGGAGTAGCACCGTCACACGGGCCTGCGTCCGCCAATGGTTCCGGTGCCTGGCGCAGAACGGCGCGATGAGCCAGGTGATCTTGGGATGCCCTTCGGCAGGGATTTTTCCGACGCGCCCAACTTGATAAACAGCCTCGTCTCCGCAGCGGAGACAGACCCTGGGCAAGCAACCCCTTTCTGCCTCGGCAAGAGCAAGTTGGACCTGGGCCATGTCGTCACTCGCGTTCGAGAGTCGCTACATTGGAGTTGAAACGGGCATTATCAAAGATAGTTTCAGAATTTGCCGTCCCGAGATTCAAAGTGAGTCGGCTTGCCCAGGCTGGCGCCCCCGCGCTGCACCCAGTCGGCGATCCATTCGATCATTTGTTGAGCGCCGACGCGCGGATAACCGAACAGCCGATGACCGAGCTGGCCGTTGCTGAGCAGCGCATCCGGCGCTTCCACGCCGCTGAACCGCACGGATTTCTTCAGCAATTCGCCCAGTTGCTGGGCCGCGCGGCGCACGCTCAGCAATTCCGGCCCGGCCAGGTTGATGACCGTTGGCGGGCTGGACAGATGATCGAAGGCTTGCAGCGTCATGGCGTTCGCATCCGCTTGCCAGATGGCGTTCAGATTGCCCATCGCCAGGTCGATCGGTTCTTCCGCCAGGACTTTCTGGGCCAGATCGACGAGGACGCCATAGCGCGCCTCGGTGGCGTAGTTCAGACGCAAGATGGCGGTGGGAATGCCCAGCGTCCGGCTGAAGTGATCGAACATGCGTTCGCGGCCAACGGCGGTCATGGCATACTCGCCCACCGGCCGCAACTCATCGCTTTCCAGCGAGCCGCCCCGGACCACGGGCGACAGACCGTAGACGTTGCCTGTCGAGAAGGCGACGATCCGGCTCTTCCGAAACTTCCGGCAGATCAGGCCTGGCACGAAGACGTTCATCGCCCAGGTCAGCGCCTCGTTGCCCGTCGAACCGAACTTCATCCCGGTCATGAAGATGACGTTCGGCACGTCCGGCAGCCTGGCGATCTGTTCGGGATCGAGCAAGTCGCAACGGATCGTCTCGACGCCGGCGCCTTCCAGCTGGGCGATGAGCGACTGGCTGGAAAAGCGCGACGCCCCGATGATGCG